>DASWEH010000646.1:0-5306 GCA_036394895.1 Anaerolineales bacterium | reverse complement strand
ATCATACTGTTCAAATACCGAGCTTTCAACTAAACAGTACGATCCGAGCAATCGACTCTGCCTGGGGAATGGGTGGCAAAGCAACGGACGTCTCCTGGACTCTTGGCAAACTTGGTATCCCCACGCGGGCGCTCGGTTTCGCAGCCGGACCGAACGGATTGCGAATGGAAAAAATGCTGCGCGAGCGTGGAGTCGAGACTGATTTCGTGTGGGTTAATGGGGAGACGCGACTGAACTCGATCATCGTTGTCGCAGGTGAGGGGCAGTCAACGATCACTTCCTCGAGCCTGAACGTTTCCCCGGAGCATTTAGCCGAATTCACCGCTCGCTATCAAAAAGCTCTTGAAGGCGCCTCCTGTGTGGTGATGGGGGGCAGTCTTCCCAGTGGTGTACCCGTCGAGTTTTACGCAGAAGCGATTGCTCAGGCACATCATCATGGAGTGCCAGTGATCTTCGATTCCAGCGGACCGTCACTCATCGCCGGACTTAAGGGCCATCCCGACCTCATCAAACCGAACCTGACGGAATTGGGCGACTTGCTAGGCTCCGTGCCCACATCTCAACGGGAAGTGGGGCAGGCAGCCAGGAAATTACACGAGGAGTTTGGCACGAATGTGATCGTCACATTAGGAGCGGAGGGGGCGATCGCGGTGATTGGAAATAGCTCTTACTTTATCCATCCCATTTCCGTCCCGGTTGTGAGCTCTGCGGGTGCCGGGGATGGCGTTTTGGCTGGGATGGCCCTCGCCTACTTTCGTCAGGAGTCACTTGAATATGGTTTGAAGCATGGCTTTGCACTTGCGGGGGCTATTCTAAGGACACTAGCCACTGCTGATTTTCTAGTCGAGGATTATGAGGAACTGCTTCCTCAGATTTGTATCACACGGCTTTAATAGTGTAATGAATGGTACCGTGAAATCCCATTGTGAAACAAAGGGAAACAGTTTAATATCGTCCCACTACCCGAAGCACGCCAGGCGATTATCAACGCGGGTGGACTAATTGCGTTTACCCGCTAACGATTGTTGCAGCAGACGCAAAAGGATAGGTTGGATATCGAGCACACAAGCTAAGAGCGGATAGGACATATCCACCAGAATATTCCAGGCGTAAATCATCGCGTTGGTGCATCCTCACATGCATGGGGAAAATTGCCCGATTGCGTGATCGAAGGACAAATAGGAAAAGCATTTGTCGACAGTCCTCGGCACGAAAACAAAACTCGCCAGGCAAGGCGGGTCTTTGACTTGGTAGCTCATCTTACCCGCCCCTGCTCGAAGGCGGTCTATGACCGCCGAGTTTTATAAGTTACGCCGCAGGGTCACATATCATCCCCGGATGGCGAGACTCTGCGAGAGCATAAAATGCGTAAGGCGAGTTAGTAGTAGGCATCCAACTCGGCGCGGAGTTGAGCACGGCTCACAGGTCGTGCTGGATCCCAACTTCTTGTTGACCCATGCGCTCTATATGCCTGGCAGTGAGACAATCATCAAGTCTCACATGACGCTGGGACAGGCGGTTGAAGCCATTGCATTCGCTCACATCAAGACAAAGAAGCCGGAGCTTGGCGATAAGTGCAACGCGGCGAGGACTGAATTCACGGACGGCAAGTTCATCCTGAGCTTTGCTGATACCGCCGACGACCTCAGTTTCCGACGTCAGAAACTGAGGTCGGAAAGGTGGTGATACCAGACGCTGGTTAATGTCGGCTTGCAGCCCAAGCGGTTTGATCCAGATTGCAGGGTGAGCAAGGGGCCAAGAGAGTGTTTTGAAGCTGCTTCTAAACTTAGTACAAATGTCTAGATAACTTATTATGATTGTGTCCTACAATACATTCATAACAATCATCCAACGTTGTAGGATGAGAGAGCAGGACTTCAACATTATGTAACACTGAAGTCACACACACCAAAACATTATTTACTACTTGGAGGCTTATCATGGATCTAATTAAGGTTTCTGCTAACTCACGTACCGCTGCTGTCGCCGGAGCCATCGCAGGTATCGTTCGTGAACATCACCGAGCGGAAGTGCAGGCAATTGGCGCGGGAGCGATCAACCAGGCTGTGAAAGCCCTTATACTGGCAACCGGTTATCTCAAGAATGATGGCATTTTTGTGAACTTTGTACCTGAGTTTGCAGATGTCACCATCGAGGACAAGGTCAGAACGGCCGTCAAGCTTGTGATTGAGCCAAGCGCCGGATCAAGTTTCTCCTCCATTAGCTTCCCTGCCCATTCAATTAGGGCAGATACCACGCGAGTTTGAGCGCGGATCATAAAGAGCGTTTGAACACTTTATAGGGATACCAACTACAAAGCTAGCTTCGAAACTCAGTTGGCGTATACATCAAATGGTGTATAAAAGTTCCACCCATCGCGGGTGGAACTTTTATTTTGGAGCGCATCATGCCAACACTGCAACTCAATCCAAGCAATACCGATACCATGGCGCTAGACGAAGGCAGCAGCCAATGGCTCTCTGTCATCGAGCGCAATTCAGATAAACAGTGACCCTGCGCTGTACCGAAACGATACTTCGATGTTCTCTTAGCCTGGGGGTAATAGAAGGAACGTGCGGAGGCAGGCTGGTGGAAACCCGTTGAAATCGGCATCTGTGAGACGCTTCCCGGTAGCGGAAAGGTTGACCAAGGCGAGTGGAGTTTCCGGCGTCGGAAACAGGAGCCCGCAATGAGTAGGCACCTCGACATCGAAATGCGCCATAGTCACAGGCAGATAACACCGCCCAGCTACAATGAGCTGGGCGGTTGCTGACACCATCTATTGATAAACGTGAGGCTTACTAGCCAGTTGGAGGGTTGGTGGACATGAAGATCTCGCTCTGATCGGCCTTGCCCTTTGCAATCCAAAATCCCTTATTCGGACCCATGCTAATCTGTCCCCAGGTGTATGTATCTTGATTGACCGTCCCCGCCTCAAGGGGAACCCTTGCGCCGAAAAGGACAGAAGCAAACTTTGATCCTGATGTACTTGGCTGATCACGGATAAACAAGCCATCGGTGGCGATGACAAACCAATCCATAGCCGGTCCAGCCACCACAACTGGCGGAGGATTATCAGGGTGAACAACATCGGGAGTAACCCTTGGGTCAATCGGGGGTTGCGCGCCTGCCCTAAAGTGATCCTGAAGCCACTTCTTAGGGTCGACATAATGCAGCTTCACGGCATTTGGGTCAGGATTTGAGCTTGGCGCCGGCCAATTCCCCTCGCGGGTCGCCAAGATGGTCGTGTTGGAAATATCAAAATGGAGGTGATGGGTGAATAGTCCGAAGCCGTCTCCTACGGAAGCAATCCTATCTCCCATCTGGACAGACTGGCCTGCTGAGACTTGAATATTTTCGACATGACCATAGCGGCTGAACAGCGGTTTTCCATCCATGGTACCGTGGTTGATGACCACGATATTGCCCCAGGCATTTGGATTGTGGTACCTTGCTGCAAAAGTCACAGTCCCGTCGCCAATTGCGTACACCGCAGAATGTGCATCTGCATTCCCAGCGAGATTTAGGTCTGCTCCGGTATGAATACCGATTTCATATTTGGTCAGAAAGCCAGTTGCATCATGCCATGTACCTGGCCAGATCGTCCCTGTAGCTCGTTCTTCTTTTGTTCCGATAGGTGCTTGGAAAGACATTGTTTTCTCCTTTTTAATCAGAAAACTATTTTGAATGGTGAAGAAGAATTGGCTTCCTCAATAAAATAAACGAAAGAGTATCTGGTTTTCAATCATCTTCACCAAGGAGTTTTCGGACTGATCAGGTTTCTTTTGATCTCTATAACCGCTGGCACTGGCTTTACACTTTTATGCAGTCCGCACGCATTATTCTCACAGAAAGTGAACTGGATGAATACGGACTGGCATTATTAGGCTTGGTGGCCAATCATCCGGCAAGCAATTTCGATACCAGGCAGGCGCTTTTAGGGGCTCTGGCAGACCTGGGCCTTGATCGTAACGATCCGCAGGTTTTGACTGGTATGGAAAAAGGCAAATCACTTGACGTTGCCCAGACTGTGAACAAGCTGTTGGCTACGTTCGGGGAAGAGTAATACCGAGTTCGGTTTTTTCTGCCATAGAGCCAGAACAATCATATATTAAACTCTACCCACAAGGGTCTGTGATCGGCTATATGGTACTTCACGGTAGTGTTGAAGTAATCGGGATCGATATTCCAAGCCCCAGCGAAAAAAGGTTCGTGGTCAAAATCAAGGACACCAGAATTCCCTGTATAGACGGTTTGCATACCGCCTGCGTGGAATGCCACCTGGTCATAATGTTTATCATCTTTAAGACTACTCCCCATTGCTGTGGAATGTTTTGGCAATATCAACCGCTGGGCTTTGAGAGCTCTATACACATTGCTAGATTCGTCAAGTTTCGGCAGGTTCAGATCTCCCATCACGAGGATATTCTGAGAGTAAGCACCAGAAGATTTGTTGCGTTGATCTGCCCAGCGAGCCAGGGCGTAGGCCTCGAGCGCACGACGATCCTCATCATAATACGCATCGCTGCCATAGAATAGATGGGCGCAGGCAGCCGTAAAATCCAATGTGCCTGCACGAAAGGCGACCACGTACGGATTACGGTCAAACCCCGCAAATGCACCAGAGACTCCTCGCATGCGAATATTGCGTAGATCACTTGGCGGCACCGCTACCTCAGCAGCAAGTTCTAACCGTGTGACTTTACTACTATCATATAGAAAACCTGCCCGTTCGTCGTTACCACCTATGTCAGAGAGAATAACGCGATAACTCTCAGGTAGGTGTTGCATGAGTATCCGTAAATGTATCAAGGAATCTGCGATTTCCTGAATCGCAATGAGATCGAACCAACTAATTATTTCTGCCATCAGAGCTAAATCATCCTCTGTGCGATTCTGAACACCAAAATTGGTTAGATTCCAGGTTGCTGTTAATAGTTTATTTGCGGCCCTTTGTGGAATATTGCGCAAGGTCCTTGTGGCTAGCAATGCTTGGCGCTCATCCGCCAACACAAAGGCAAACGGTGGATTCTCTTGTTCATGCGGTACCATTGATCCTCCAATCAGAGGTTGAATATCTGTATGGGTAGTGCCATATTTGCTTTCATCCTTGCAACTTATACCACGCTTCCAACGCCAGCCTTTTTGTCCTGTACTCGCCAAACTGCTTGATTTCCTTCTCTTTCAGCACACGGAAGGTTTCGCCAGGGAAATCCTCGCCGTGGACTTCTTTGGGATCAACGCCGAAAGGCGTGCGCAGTTCGTGGCGGATGAGACCGTAGAGATGGGCGTAGCAGGCGTTCCAC
>DASWEH010000645.1:0-3633 GCA_036394895.1 Anaerolineales bacterium | reverse complement strand
AAGGAGTCACCATGAAATTCGATTTTGTGGAAGTTCTGGCGCGTGCCAGACAGATCACCTGGAGATCCAAAAACTTGTGGCTTGCCGGAATCGTGATGAGTCTGGTTAGTCTTCTTTTAGCGCCGATTAGCTTGGCACTTAATCCAGCTTTTTCTTCATTCACTCATCTTTCTGAAGTGAACAGACAGTTACCGCTCATTATGCGGGCAAATGTGTCCGTTATTTTGTTGACGATCCTAGCCATACCCCTCTTTGTGATAGGGACGTCTATTCCTTCATTGGGCACTTTCCAATTGGAGCAGGGAAGCGAACGCGTAAATTTTGGCCGATTACTCCGCGGCGTTCTTCCCTATTTTTGGCGAATTTTGGGGATCGTTCTACTTGTTTGGGTGGGTATGTTTCTTGCAATGCTGATCCTGATCGCCGGTGTTATTCTCTTAAGCTTCCTCACTTTGGGGATTGGTCTCCTATGTGCTTTTCCATTGTTCATCCTTCTCATCCTTGGGGCAATCCTGGGATATGCACTGATGGAGCAAGGAGTATCGGCAGTTTTGGTGGATCATCTGGGAGTGTCCAGTGCCCTGCAGCGTGCCTGGGAATTGGTAAAGAAGAATCTTGGTGCCATGACTCTCATGAGCCTCATCAACTATTTGGTAGCGATTGTTCTCGTAATGATCATCTCTATCCCGATGATGATTTCCATGTCTGGGTTCATACCCAATCCGGGGCCAGAACCTGATGTTCAGTCACTCGAAAGGCTCTCCCGTAATATGATTTTGTGGATGCTTGCCTTTTTACCTTTCTACGCGGTCCTTCAGGGTGTCTTATTAACCCTCATACAGTCTGTTTGGACACTGACCTATCTGCGCTTAACACGCTCAACCACACCATCACAACCGCTTCCGGGAACTGTGGAAGCAAGATCATAAAGGAGTCACAATGAATTTCAACTTTGGGGAAGTCCTGTCTCGTGCCTGGCAAATCATTTGGAAACATAAGGTTTTGTGGATCTTCGGCATCTTCGCGGGGTGCAGCCGCGGCAGTGGAAACTTCCGTGGCAATACAGGCGGTGGAGGCAACGGCGGTCCGGGTCAACCCAATTTCCCGCCGGAGGTCATGCGTGTTTTCGAGTTCATCCAACAAAATTTGACGATGATCATCGTCCTCGGATGTATCCTCCTTTTAGTGATCTGGGCTATCACTATTTTCCTCGGCACAATTGGCAAGGTGGGTTTGATTCGCGGTACGTTCCGGGCCGAGGGTGGCTCTGAAAGGCTGATCTTTGGTCAATTGTTCAGTGAGAGCATGCCCTACTTTTGGCGAGTCTTTGGTTTATCACTCATCGTTGCTATCCCTGTCCTGGTTGTCTTTGCGGCATTGATTGCAGCAGGGATTGCATTCGCGATTTCTGCCAGCAATGGAAATGATGCAGCTCGAGTTGGCGTCTTTGGAATCGTGCCGCTTCTCATTGGCTGTGTCTGCCTGCTGATTCCAGTGATGTTCGTCGTCGGCATGATTATCCGCCAAGCAGAGAATGCTATCGTATTGGAAGATTTGCGCGTTCTCCCTGCAATCAGCCGCGGCTGGGATGTGTTCCGCGCCAATCTGGGGCCCATCATTTTGATGGCGATTATTCTGTTTGTCCTCGGTGTGGTTGTGGGACTGATCATTGCGATTCCGGTTTTGGCGATTGTCGTCCCAACCGCTATTGCGTTTGCATTGGGCAATCAGCAGAACTGGACTCCGATGATTTTCGCGGGTATTTGCCTCATTCTCTATATTCCAATCGCGTGGTTGCTCAACGGAATCCTAACAGCCTATACCGAATCGGCGTGGACCCTTACTTATATGCGCTTGACGGCAAAGCCGCAGGATAATGCTCCCGCAGTGCTCGAGGCGAATGCATAGGATTTTTGCGTTCCTTCTCAGTATCAGTCTGCTTGCACTTCCTTCAACGTTCGCGCGCGCCCAGACCGCTTCGCAGGCCTATGCGGAGATCGCGGCAATCAATGCAGAAAATTTTCCTAAAGTCACTGCCCTGGTGAACGTCTATGATGCGACCGGAAAATTCATCACGGGTCTCAAGCCAGGTGACTGGACGATTAATGAAGATGGACAACCGCGTCCGGTCGAGGCACTGACCGAGTCCGACGCAGCGGTTCAGCTTGTCGTGGCGGTCAATCCAGGGCCTGCCCTGGCCGTACGGGATGGGAACGCTATCCAGCGCTTCACAAAGATCGTGGAATCCCTGGGCCAATGGATCAGTTCCCAGCCAGCCGCTTCACGCGACGACTTGAGCCTGGTCTCACTATCCGGATCGCTCATCACCCACGCCAACGCCAAGGATTGGTTCGTCAGCCTCGATTCGTTCAAGCCAGATTTCCGCAATACCACACCCAATTTGCAGACGCTTTCCATCGCATTGGATACGGTCACTGCGACTACGCCAGAGCCTGGCATGAAGCGCGCTATCCTGTTCATTACACCTCACATGGATGACCCGAACATCGATAATACAATCGCGCCGCTCATCAAGAGTGCGGTGGATTCCAAGGTCCGGGTCATTGTCTGGTTTGTGGATGCGGAGCAGTATTTCGTTACAGCCAGCGCCAACGCGTTCAAGTCTCTGGCATTGCAAACCAGCGGGACATTCTTTGCCTTCTCCGGTAAGGAAGCTTTCCCTGATCTGACGATAGATTTTGCTCCGTTGCGTCATATTTACCAAGTGACGTATACCTCCTCGCTCACAACAGGTGGTGGTCACAAACTTGGCTTGGATGTAGAGGCGCCGCAGGGAACGATCTCTGCGCCAGATCAAACCTTCAATGTAGATATTCAGCCACCGAATCCTATCTTTGTCTCGCCGCCTTTGCAGATCAAACGCGAGCCACCTGCGGATGATCCTTATGCAGATACACTTCTACCGAAGCAACAAAAAGTAGATATCATCGTCGAATTCCCTGATGGACATGTGCGCGACCTGAAACGCACTGCCTTATATGTCGATGGTCAGGTTGTTGACGAGAATACCTCCGAGCCATTCGAAAGCTTTACCTGGGATCTTAGTCTTTACGAAAAAAGTGGCCAGCATGAGATCATTGTCGAAGCGCAGGATGTGTTGGGTTTGCAAAAATCCAGCATGGGCATCCCCGTTTCAATAACTGTCGTACAGCCACCGCGCGGGGTACAAGCTTTGCTGGCGCGTTATCGTCAATATCTGGTTCTGGGTTCTATTGGATTGGCAGGCTTGGCATTACTGGTCATTCTTCTACGAGGCACCTTCGGAGGAAAACTATTCAAGAAGCGACGCGCGACCCGCAAACAATTTGAAGATCCTCTGACACAACCCGTTGTCGCATTTACGGAACCGCCTGCGCCTACCGCGAAAAACGCGAAAAAATCGAAGTCAAAAACTGTGCCGCGTCGCACCATCTGGTTTCGATCCAAGCCAGCCAATCGCATGCCGGAAGCGCCTGCCTATCTTATGCGTCTTACGAATGGTGGTGAACCAGCCAGTGCTTTGCCGATTCCGATCCTTGAAAAGGAGATGACGTTCGGTACCGACCCCGTCCAATCGATGCGTGTTCTGGATGACCCATCTATTTCGCCGTTGCACGCCCGTATCAAACGCAC
>DASWEH010000644.1:0-10475 GCA_036394895.1 Anaerolineales bacterium | reverse complement strand
AAGACTAACCCCCATGAGACGAAGAGTGCCTTCGATCCAAAAAAAGCGGGTGCCAAAAAAGCCACCACAGCCATACGGGCTGTACATGGCACCAACGGTGCGATCAGGATCGTCAAAAAGCGAGCTGGCTTTGAATCGATTACTCGGGTGCCCATGATGGATGGCACATTACATCCAAAACCTAGAAAGAGCGGAAGGAATGACTTACCGTGCAGGCCCATCAAGTGCATACAGTTATCCATCACGAAGGCTGCACGGGCCATATATCCCATGTCTTCCAGAATTCCGAAAACAGCAAAAAATATGACCATGATTGGCAGGAATGTGATGACTGCGCCAACGCCACCAAGCAAACCATTCACAATCAAGCTCCTGATCCAGAACGGCGCACTTGTGAGCAGCTGGTTTGCGATACTTGTGAGTCCTCCCACAACTTGCGCGCCTAACCACCCTTGAATGGGCGAGCCAATGGTAAATGTCAGCCAGAATACGAGTCCCAAAATTCCTGCAAGAATAACCAACCCCCAAAAGGGATGAACTGCCCAGCGATCGAGTTGTTTGGTGAGAGAGATTTGTCCCATCTTGGGCTGTACCACTGCGGCTCTGACCATGCGGCCAATCCATTCATAACGCCCCGATGCAATAGCCAGGAGCGCATCATCATGTTGCCGGAGTAGGTTGTAGGTAATTTCCCAATTTTCTACAGGCAAAACACTTTGCATCATACGCGTGATCTCGGCATCACCTTCCAGCAATTTGAGTGCAATCCAATCCTCTGGATAGGGCGGCGGAACATATCCTTGGATCAGGTGTAAGATTTGGTCAAGTGTGACGCGATGATCAGCGCGAATTTCGGGTAGGCGCGGCGTGAGAACATGGTGATTGTCCAAGGTCTCTTGTACAACTCGGTAAAAGTCTTGCATCCCCGCGGCAGATGTGGCAGTCATCGGAATCACAGGTACACCGATGGCAGCTTCTAGCACATCCGGTTCGATGTTGATCCCTTCTTGTTTAGCTACATCCATCATGTTGAGTATGACTGCGAGAGGAGTAGATAGTGAAATTAATTCGGCAACCAAATAGAGACTGCGTTCCAGATTTGCCGCATTCACAATTGCAATCACTACGTCTGGTTGTTCGCGCAGGATAAATTCGCGCGTAATGATTTCTTCTGGTGAATTTGCTGTCAAGCTGTAGGTACCGGGAAGATCGACAATACCATATTCTTGATCATTCATTCGAAAGCTTCCCTCTCGTCGCTCAACCGTTTTGCCCGGCCAATTGCCTACATGTTGATTCAAACCGGTCAATAAATTAAATAATGTGGACTTACCTACGTTCGGTTGGCCTGCCAACGCGAGTAAAGGCATTCGTTCTCGGATGATCACTGGCTGAAGTGGGACTGACGTAGAATGGCAGTCGCTCATTCTAATCTCCGCTCGACAAAAATCTTCGCTGCCTCGACACGACCAAGTGCCACATGCGTGCCGCGCACCGTCACGATCAACGGGCCACGGCCATAATTTTGACTCATACTTACTTCTGCGCCGGGTGTGAAGCCTAACGAAGCCAAGCGAGTCGTTTCGACAGTTCCAATATGAAAGGCTACAATCGTCGCCTGATTATCGGCTAAGAGTTCTGTGAGGGAGATAGCGTTGGTATGATCCATAATCTGTCCTTGTTCAGTTTGCTTTGTTCGGATAGGCTTTTATACATGGTTAGACTTGCAACCATTCAATCATAATTAGTATATGCTAATCTCAATTGTTAGTATAATGAAAAAGAAATGGATTCTCAGTGACAAACATCATGAATTTGGACAAAACCTATGGACAAACTTAGCACCACAATCGAGAATTATCTTTCTATCTTCTACATACTTCAGCGGGATAAAGAACCAGTGGTCGGCGTCCATTTGGCTCAACTCCTCAGTGTTACACCTCCCACGGTAACCAATACTCTCAAACGCATGGTCCGCGATGGCCTAATCACGGTGGACAAAAATGGAACTCGATTAACCAAGGCTGGAAAACGATCAGCGCGGACTGTCGTCCGCCGCCACATGCTAACGGAATGGATGATCGCGCGCATGTTGCCTTGGTCCAAACTGCATCAGGAAGCCCATAATCTTGAACATGCCATCTCATCGGAAGTAGAAGCTGCACTGTTTGAGGAACTGGGACACCCTCAAACGTGTCCACATGGCAATCCATTGCCTGGATGTGAAGAAGCTGTGTCTTCGTGGATACCCCTCACGAAAACGTCCTCAAATCAAAGATTGATCATTAAGCGTATCCATGAACTTGCGGAATATAATTTGGAGTTGCTGGCCTTTTTAGAAAGCAAGGGACTAATACCAGGTGCAGACGTGACAGTTCGAGAAGTGTTGCCATTTAATCAGACTATTGCTGTGGATATTCAAGGGCAGGTCGTCACATTAGGCTTTGCTGTTGCACATCAAATATTCGTCGAAGTTTATCAGTAAAATTCTTTGCCTATTAATTTGCTTTACTTTTTTGTAGTTGGATAGAGGGCCTGCCTTAGAATTTGAATAATCATTGAATCTCAATCATGGAAGGGCTGTTTTCGAGATTCTGAAAGCAGCTCTTTTTATAAAGGTGTCGTGATCAGTTAAGCTGGCACAGTCTCGGTTGAATTTACGTCCGCAGTTTTATGCTCTTTTTCAATAAGACTATGGTCTACAACGCGCAGAGATTTCACGCCCAGTGAGAAGGCTGTCAGCCCATAAGCGATAATCGCTGAACCGGTCAGGATTTCGAGGAGCGATGGATGATATTCAATCCGAAGAATGGAAAGATCAGCAAACCCACTAGTGGGAGTGTGCACATCCAAATAGCGATGGCAAGCGCCATGTCATCAAAGTGGCCAGCGAATTGCTTAAACATGACATATCCGTGGGGCTCAATCCTCACTTATTTTATGACTTTGACCTGCAAAACCTAAGCGCCGTTTATCGTATTTGGGCGTAAGCTTTTTTGCTTATAGAGAATCATCAGGCTCTGGGTATACCCAGAGCCTGATGAAATAGAACACAGGAAATTTACAGTTGTTATTAGGCGTCATCTATAGGATGCTCGATCTCACCGGCCATAAATGGATCGAAATTTTGCTCAAACGCGCGGAGACAGGCTATCGTACAAAAAAAGATCTATTCACCCAATCTACCCCGGTCTTATTTGTATTGTTATGTCCTATATTCATAGCTATCAAGAACTGGAACGCGATTTTTTTCTTTGTGAGTGGCTTGATGCGTCAGCCAATCGAACGGATAGACGCGTCCCGCTGCCTGCTTCACTGTGGAGCTCAAGTCTCGCTCCAATCAGATCGGCTCGCTCTCTTATGCCCAGCAAGCCAAAATGCCCACTGGGCGCAAAGTCCGTGGGGCTCTTTGGCACAGTAAATCCCACGCCATCGTCTATCACTTCCAATCTGACTTCCTTTTCAAAACTGATGGATAACACAGCATGTTTGGCATTTGCATGATGTACTACATTGTTCAAGGCTTCCTGTGCGATGCGATAGAGTGCCAATTCAACTTCGCGTGATAAGCGGCGCTCCTGCCCTGATTGTTGAAAGTCCACTGCCAAGTGGATTCCCTGGCCTGTTTCGCGCGCCAACATTTCTAGCGCGGTGACGAGTCCCAGGTCCTCAAGATAAATCGGACGTAATGCGCGTGTCAGTCGTCGGAGATTTTCGACAGTTTGTTCTGCAAGATCCTCAAGGGCCTTGAGCGATTGCCGTCCATTCTGATCTTTCACCGATTTCTGCGCCAGTTGCACACGTTGCTTGAGCGCGATGACAGCCTGGATGGTGTCATCATGGAGTTCCCGCGCGAGTCTTGTCCGCTCTTCTTCCTGCGCCGCTGTGATTGCGCCGATGTAATCATGTAATCCCTCCTGTGCAGCCTGCACCTTATGCGCCATTTCTGTTAATTCTTTTTGGAGATGTTGTACTTCAGAGATCCCCCCTACGGATTCTTTGATCGTTTCAAAGTCCCCCCATGCCAACGCTGCGGCTTTTGACTCAAGGCGCTGCAGCGGTTGAACAATTTGCTTGGCGCCAAACCATAATGCGAATAGCGCGAGAATAAATGCGGGTACAAGCACGAGCGGAGCCATTTGTGTAGCCGCCAGCGAAGGAGTAACAAGCGCCCGCCAATCCTCTTCTGTGATCAGCGCCCAGCCTGTCGAAGGAATAGCAGCGTAGGCAATCACATGCTCACTATTCCCAACCTGCACATACTGTGTCCCGCTTTCACCGCGCAGGGCTTCGGCAACGCCTGGGTGATTGGCTGGCAAACTTTGTGTCGGAGATGTGCCACTGGCAACAAGGATCTTGCCAGTAGCATCCAGTAGGTAAATCGTCGCCTGACTGTCCGTAGGATAGGAAGCAGCCAAGGTCTGCAGGACAAGGGATTCAGGAGAAAATGCGCCGGCTGTAATTACATCGATGGAGGGGGAATAGGCAGACACGATGACAAAGGTACGCTTGGATGCCTGATCTGTAATTGGGATTGAAAATACGGGTCCGGGATTTGAACCGGAGGCCAGAATTATTTCCTTCCTATTGTGGAGGATCGAATTCAAAAAACTTTCCTGTGTTGCATTGCCGATCACAGCCCCATCCGAATCAAGGAACGCCACGCCGCCGTCGAAGTCAGACATTAGGTCTCCTGAGGTCGCCAGCACTTTTTCAAACGACAAATCACGGGAAGAATTGGCGAATGCGGCCAGGCTGGAAATACCTGCCATGCGGTGGTGCAATTCCGATTCAAGGGTAGCTGTAGCGGCTTGGACAGCCCGCTCATCGCGTTCCCCAACTAAGGAGCGCATATCTCTTTGATGCATTGTAACGCTTCCAAAGGCAATGACAAGTAAAAGGAGGGTCAGTGGCAGAACTGTGATAGCAAAAAGCTGCACAGTGAATCCGCGCCAAAGGGGAGAAATCTTTTTTTTCATGAGATGGAATTTGCGTTACATGTTTGGATTATGTATTTAAGAAATTTGACGACTTCTACCATTCTACCGAATCTAAAGTGATAGGCGGAATACGTTTTCCGCTGCCTAATGTTAATTGCTTCTTGAATAAGTGGGTGCCACTGCAGCGGCAGACATCCAAGCGCATATTCAGCCGCTCTCACCTTTGTTGTAATCGAGTTTTCTCTGAATGTGTAGAATTGCCGCAATACGCCAAGAATGGCCCATTGAATGCCCCAATTCGAATACAATAGGATCATACATCGTGGATTCTGTGTCCAACTCAGCCAATAGGAATTCAAGTTTTCTCTCATTTCAGCAATGAGCAGATCCCAATCCACCTCAAAAGGCAGATTTCGAGGCTCAGTCCCCACAATTGGGATGCCATGATGTTTTAGTTCCCACCACGTGACTGAGGTTAATCCATTGGCTGCGGCAGGAGAAAGAACTTTATCGTGAAAATGCGGATGCGGCTCAACCTCCTCGCCCAGTTTCCCTAAATCACTTGACTGAATATAACTACCTGACATTCGCCATTGAGGATAATTTTTTTCGATAGTGCGGTGAATTTTGCGCAGATACTCTATCTCAACCGCTGTGGCTCTACGATTCAGGACCGTAACGAAATCTATATCGCTAAAATGCTCATTAAATTCGCCCAGCGCAATAGATCCCACGATATAGGACGCACTTATCAGACCGACCAGGCGTTTCTCGGTTAGCAAAACGTAGTTTTTGATGATTGGGTGAACAGCTTCAGGAATGCGTGGATCAATAATCATTCTTCATTGATCTGATCCTGGCCCTGCGAAATCCAGCCGAACGAAACGGCGCGCATCACAGCCTCAGTGCGGCTGGTGGCTTGCATTTTGGCGAAAATATGCGCTAGATGTCCTTGTACGGTTCGGTCGCTGATATTCAATTGAACGCCAATCGCTTTGTTTGTATAGCCTTTGGATGCGAGACGTAATACATCAAGTTCGCGGTCTGTAAGTGGTTCAACTACTTTATTATCTGGGCGTTTGAAAAGGTTCGACATCAGCTTTTTAGTGATAGAAGAATCGAGCGCCGATTTGCCCTCATAGACATCACGTACAGCTTGAATCAGATCGTCTGTTTTTGCCGTTTTGAGTACATATCCATTTGCACCGGCTTGTAGAACAGCCATGACATAGGGATCATCGTCATACGCCGTGAGAATGAGTACGCCCACCTCGGGCAGGTGCGCGCGGACCCAGCGTGTGACCTCGATGCCGCTCGCTTTTGGCATTTGGATATCCAGCACAGCGACATCCGGTTTAAGTTTCTCAATCAGGGATTGAGCTTCTTCGCCATCGCCGGCTTCGGCTAGAACTTCAATGTCTTTGGCGCTTTCGAGTAACTGGCGAATCCCCTCACGAACGATACGATGATCATCAGCCAGAAGCGCGCGGATTTTGACTTTTGATTTGCTCAAGGACGGCTCCATACTTCAATTGATCTAATTGTTGATTGAGGACTTGCGATTGAAAAATATAGGGGAACGCAAGCCAGACAATGCCCAGACCTGCTAAAAGTCCTGTGAAGAAGCGTGCCAATGAATTGAATGAACCAAGGGCATCACCTGCATAAAACGTCGCGGGGAAAGAATGGTTAGTCAAAATAGCCAGCCATTGATTTGTATCACGGAATCCCTGACCAATTCCGGCCAGATCACTAATGGCATGTGTACTGCCATCTACAATGATAGGAAGTAGGAATAATGCGAACGCCCACCAGGAAAGCGGCTTGACTTTGCGCCGAAGCGGCCACCAGACGACCGCAAACACCCACACGCTGGTATAAAAGGAAATCATACGGTCTGACCAGGCAACTTTCCAACCCATGGCTTCATTGCCAGTGAATTGTCTTAGGATCATCGGATTGGTTGTATTCTGCCACGCCACTTGAATTTCTCTTAAAGAGTACATCGTTTTTTCGCCAAAGAAAAAGATGGAACGCTCCGGCAATTGATGACAGAAAAAGGAGTAGATAAAGTAGAGTGTCTTCCCGGCTCCCACCCAACCGAAATTCATGAACACTGGGGCAAGAAAAGGAAGCCAAACCCATATTCCATAAATGAGCAGGAATGTTGCCAACCAATGTTGCGAAATCCATTCAAAAACAGATTGACTTGGCTTTGGTGTAATAGTTGTTGTAAGAGTGGACATTGTATCCTTTAAGACGCGTTGGGTTCGGGCGCGTGGTTTAACTTTCTCTGCAATAAAACATCTTATATTGAGGAAACAGGCGTCATTAATCCTCTGACGCCTGCTTCACCTGGCATATTACTAATTCTGGAATTCAATTGATTACTTGGATTGCTGATTTCACAAGCTTACTTGACACTAATCGGAAGCTTCATGCCCGCTTCATAGTGATCTGGTGTATGACAGGCAAACTCAAGACTCCCAACTGCTACAGGATCAGTAAAAGTATAGTCAAAGGACGCGGTTGCGCCAGGTGGTAGTTTATCTGCCTCGATCATAGCCAGGGCCATTTTGTCCAATTCCCCCATGTCCATGGCCATGCCCATGGGATCTTCCGTCAATGGAGGCATGATCATGATTTCGTGGTTGACAAGGCCTTCATTGGTCACCACAAAATGATAGGGGACGCCTACCTTAAAGTCATTTACTGATGACTCAATTGCAAATTCTGTCAAGGCAATCTTGACTTCACTGGCTCGTTGTCCGCTGCATGCGGTTAATAACAATCCTGCGGCTGTCAGAACGACCAATACTTTTTTAAATGTAAACATTTCCTTCTCCTTTCATCGTAAAAAATTCTGGATTACCGTTCATAGTGTAGGCAATGTGACATAGAAGTTCCAGAGCCAAATGATGGATAAGCATATAAGCAATTTTGCCTATATGCTAGCATGTACCTGACCTTCAAGTGCCTGCCGAATGTTGGTTATTAGCTTTTTGTGTACGTTTTGAAGCGTATTGTCTGCAATTGAAAGCCAAGTTTTTCCATCGCAGCCATGCAAAATTAAAGTCGCAGGTTCGGAGGCATCTCCATATACAAGCAGGACGATCATCTGGCAGTCACATTCTTCAGTTCCATGATTTGGACAGGAGCAATTGTGTAAGCCAAGCCGTGCTGTATTCAAGTTAAATGTTTGCACGGCCCTCAAACCTGCCTGTGTTAGTTTGGTTTTGGTTATCTGTAAAGCTTGATCACAGGAAGAGTCTATGGATAAAAATGGAGAAAGGGTAGTCATATGTCGCCTCAGGAATATATGCCATCATTTTATAGGTTTTTCCTGCCCTCGCAGAGAGCAACCTGACGCATTTTGTGGCAAGCCATTTTGCCTATAGGTTAATAAGGGTAAGGGGAACGGTCAGACATCACAGATATTTGACTTCCGGCTATAAATCTGATATCCCTCTAGGGAATTAGTCTCAAAGAACCGCGTTGTGCAGGAACTTCTACGGTTGAAATATGATCAGTGAAATATAATCAAATGAATTTGAAGGTGCTGTATGAAAAGCCCGTTCCTGATGGTTTTGCTTTTGATCATTGCATTCGTGGTAAGTGGTTGTGCGAATAATTCCAAAGCGACCGCGCCGGCTGTGACAACCGAACCTCTTGCGATGGAAGACAAAGCAAGTTTAATCTCCGCCTTGGAAGCCTCAGGCGCAACGGTAGAGACCGGTGAGCCTGTTTCGCAGGCTTTCTTCAGTCCTGAGGGCAGCATTATCAAAGTCAACGGAGCGGATGTTCAAGTTTTTGAATATGAAAGTGTAGACGCAATGGAAAGCGAGGCCTCTCAAGTGGCCCCAGACGGTGGCTCGATCGGAACCACGATGGTCAGTTGGATGGATACACCACACTTCTATAAAACTGGCCGCATTATTGTTCTTTACGTGGGAAGTGATAAAGTAGTGCTTGATTTGCTTGGAAAGGCATTGGGGCCGCAATTTGCTGGCAGATGAGGTCTGAGTGATGACTTCCGCAAACTCCGCGGCTCAAATAAAAGCTAAGCCTCCCATTTTGGGAGGCTTAGCTTACTCCAGATTGCGAACCCACAACGCATCCACGACAACTGGATCCGTCGTAGGCTCTCACGAGTATATACTCTTAATTCTATAACTCTGATTCTCGCAGGAGTTGAGCGTTAATAGGAGCAACGATCCTACTCACTGACATCAAGCGCGCCGACGGCAGGGGAGCGCAGCACGCCCTAGTTTGCGAGTACATCTGCGGCGAGCAGGATCGCAAAAATGTTGAATTCCGCTGCCCAGCATGAATTCTGGATCCTCTTATTATACATACTAGAGAAGTATACTTTTCAGCCAACACGCTGCAGCTAAGCTCCAGGGCTGTTAGCTATTTCTTGCTTCATTTATGTAGTAAAAGATCTCTTGAATAGATGGGATTTGTCGACTCAGTGCCTCAGAGATAGAAAGGTGAAGTTCACTTCTTTCGAATTTTTGAGTAATCATAAATGATGCTCCCCGCCAGTTGGGGCATAATTAGTTACGCGTTGCGGTCCCGACGGGATTAGGGCTCGCGACGCGTAACCACTAAAGCGCTCGATAAGTTGGATAATATTTTTGATTATGGCAGTACCTAATAAATTCATCAAATTGCAAGCATCCCGACTCGTAAAATTCTGCTTTTCTAAATTTGGATTAGTCAAACAGATAAGAAAATTAGGAAATGAGATCAATCACACGATGGCAATTGCAACAGTATCGCGACCACTCATATGAACATCCCTCAGAAGATGGCGGAGTATATGTTGGCGCAGGCAATGGTAACAGCATAGCCGCAATCATAAAACCGAGTATTGACTAGACAATTTTGTAGAGGTAAAATCGCGTCAACTTTCAAACCCACACAATATGCCCATCTATAAATTCCTCGTCCACAACAAGACGAACGACCCAAGAAATGGAGGCTACTTAAAAGATGCTCATGCACTTGGCTTCCAACACCTGCATAGCATCATTGTGCAGGACCTCTACTTTATCGAGGGCCAACTGTCGCAAGAAGAATCGCAACAGTTGGCCCTCAAACTTTTAAGCGACCCTGTAACTCAATCCATTTCATGGATTGAATTGCCCTCACTTCTTTCCCCGCCTGAAGATGATTCGGTTATTCTGGAAGTTGCCCTTTGCCCTGGTGTGACTGACCCGGTTGCTGATCAACTTGTCCGCGCCGCGCACGAACTTAAGCTGTATGGAGTTCATCGTGCCGCTACAGGTCAACATCTTATTCTGTGCTTTGATGAAAACACTAATCGTATATCCGCCTCGCAATCCATTGCCAAAAGTTTGCTAGCCAATAGCGTCATCCAGCATTGGACGATTGGTGAAATCACACCCTCCTTTCCTGAGGAGCTTGAATCCAGCGGGATGATCGAGATGATTCCCATTCGTAATTTGTCCAGCGATCAATTGCTTGCTCTCTCAAAAGACCGCCGCGCCGCATTGGACTTGCCAGAGATGC
>DASWEH010000643.1:0-6211 GCA_036394895.1 Anaerolineales bacterium | reverse complement strand
GACCGAAGGTTCAACCACCGGAGTTGGGAATTAATCATGCACATTCTTGTTACCAACGATGACGGCGTTCAAGCCCCTGGGCTTTTAGCACTTGCGCAAGCCATGCGGCAAGTGGGTGAAGTGACCGTCGTCGCGCCCGACCGAAACTGGTCTGCTTCAGGACACGTCAAGACTCTCGAGCGACCGATCCGCGTGACAGAAACGATGCTAGCAGACGGAACATCCGCCTTTATGTCAGATGGCGCGCCTTCGGATTGTGTCGCACTGCCATTGCTTGGCTTCACAGATAAAGTTGATCTTGTTGTTTCGGGAATCAATCCATTTTCAAATATTGGGCATGATGTGACGTACTCCGGTACAGTGACAGCCGCAATGGAAGCAGTGATTGCAGGCGTGCCAGGGATTGCATTTTCGCTGGCTTCCCAAGATAAACCTGCAAACACGCCTACAGACTATGGACCCGCCGGACAGGTTGCAGCATTTGTGGCAAAGAAAGTCCTGGAGGAAGGCCTGGCAGAAGGCATTATATTGAATGTCAACATTCCTTATCTGAGTGTTGAAACAATGAAGGGTATGATAGTGACGCGGCAGGGTCTGCGTGTCTACCGCGATGCCTTGGATCGACGCGTGGACCCGCGCGGCCGTCCCTATTATTGGATCGGCGGCGAGGCGCCTACTGGTGTCAATGAAGAAGGGACGGATGTCGGCGCCTTGTTCGCAGGCTATGTTTCCATCACGCCGCTGCAATTGGATCTGACCAATTACAAAGCGTTGGATGTGTTGAAGAATTGGGAGTGGATGTAAAGGAGCATGTCACTCTGAGCGTAGCGAAGAGTCTCTTACGCAACAAACGAGACTCTTCGGTCACGGCGTACGTTCCCTCAGAGTGACACAAATCGCGGGAGGGAACATGGACGTCACAAAATTTACACCACAGCAGATGACCTCTCTGCGAAAAGTCTTTCATGCCATGAATCGTTTCATGGTCTTTCTATGGAAGATCGGGTTGGGAAAAGCAATCAATATTTGGCCGGCGGGGTTTGGTCGCATCATGGTCATCAAACACCGCGGACGTAAAAGTGGCAAAGAGTATCTTACACCTGTCAACTACGCGATCGTCAATGGAGAAATTTATTGCATGGCTGGATTCGGCTCCATTTCGGATTGGTATCGCAATATGCTTGTGTATCCATGGGTGGAACTATGGCTTCCGGAAGGCAAGCCCATCGCCTGTGCTGAAGAAATATCCGATTCACCAAACCGCCTGTTCCTGACAAGGCAGATCGCAATTGCTTCCGGATTCGCGGCTCCATTACTTGGAATCAATATCAAAAAACTTAGGGATGAAGAATTAGACAGCATCTCAAAAGAATATCGGCTTGTTCATTTTACGTTTATGTAAAATAGTAGTGCTCCAGCGCCGTCCTCGGCGGCGACTCTGCATCCAGGATGGCTAATCAAACAATGATCAAAGAAACCATAAAAAATTATTGGGAGCAATTTCTTGCCAGCCTGCGGCCTGATTCTCCCTATCATACAAAGACGTATACTGCGGAAGGTTGGGGAGATGGTCCTGCCATGGCAGATGAGCTGGGCGCTTTAATTGTTCAAGGCATCAAAACCGCCACCTGTTCCGCGCTTTGGGAATGGGAAGCGGAGGGCAACCCTATCCCACAAAAAGGCTTAATACAGTCGCTCTGGATGGACGCGGCGAACCGCTTTGTATTGTCGAGTCAGTCGAAGTGACGGTTCGCAAGTACAATGAAGTGGATGCCGATTTTGCCTGTGAAGAGGGCGAAGGTGATCTGTCCTTAAATTACTGGCGCGAAGCCCATAAGAACTACTTCTCGCGTGTCTTACCAAAAATAGGTAAAGAATTTTCAGAAGAGATGCCACTAGTATGTGAACGGTTTCGAGTGATTTGTAAATAAATCCGTTGGTCGAGTAGGGCAACACTTGCACCGCACTGCGTTCGGTGCAGTGCAGGTGAGCCCGTATCAAGACCAAAAATTATGTGCAAACAAAATATTTCTTGAAAACTTGGTGGTTTCGACTGCTTGTGTCTCAACCACCGATAAATGTGGAAATAAGGAAAATAAAATATGCCCTACCTCGCTTCAGAAACTCGTTACAACTCCATGCCCTACAACCGCACAGGCAACAGCGGACTTAAGCTTCCGCAAATATCACTTGGGTGGTGGTACAACTTCGGTGGCTTGGATACTCTCGAAAACGGACGTGCCATTGCACGCCGTGCTTTCGATCTCGGGGTCACCCATTTCGACCTCGCCAACAACTACGGTCCGCCGCCTGGCTCGGCCGAAGAAAACTTTGGCACGCTTTTCAAACAAGATTTTCAACCATATCGCGACGAATTGATCATCTCCACCAAAGCTGGCTACGATATGTGGCCCGGTCCCTACGGCGAATGGGGATCGCGTAAGTATCTGCTCGCCAGCCTCGACGCCTCCCTCAAGCGCATGGGACTCGATTACGTGGATATCTTCTACAGCCACCGTCCTGACCCTGAGACTCCGCTTGAAGAGACAATGGGTGCGCTCGACTCCGCTGTACGGCAAGGCAAAGCTCTTTATGTCGGGATCTCCTCCTATAATCCAGAGCAGACACAGCATGCCGCGCAAATCCTGAAACAGTCGGGGACTCCTTGTCTCATCCATCAACCTTCCTACAACATGTTTGATCGATGGGTGGAGGATGGACTGTTGGATGTACTGCTCGAAGAACGGATCGGATGCATCGTCTTTTCGCCTCTCGCCCAGGGACAGTTGACCGACCGCTACCTAAAGGGAATGCCCTCCGGTGCACGTGCCACGAAAACCGAGCGCGTCTGGCTCACCCCTGACGATGTGAAAGCGAATCTTCCTAAAGTGCAAAAACTCAACGAGCTTGCCCAGGGACGCGGACAATCCCTGGCGCAGATGGCAATCGCCTGGGTGCTGCGCAAACCCGCCGTTACTTCTGCGTTGATCGGCGCAAGCAGTGTCAAGCAACTCGAAACGAATCTTGCCTCGTTGAACAATCTAAAGTTCAGCGAGGATGAATTGGAACAGATAGAATCGATTTTGAAAAATTGACGTCCTTGCGAGGCGTCTTCGCGCTGAGTGCTGCGCAATCGAAGCGTGCCGACCAAGCAATCTCTGTTTAATCGGTAAGAACCTCTCGAGCGAATTTATCCATTAAAGTAGAGATTGCTTGCCTCGCAACGACATGAAAGGATAACATGGGTTTCCTCAAAAATCTCTTCGGCGGCGGTTCCGCCAAACCCGAAAAACGATACTATACCTTCAAGGTAAAATGCAATCGCTGCGGCGAGGTCATCGAAGGCCGCGTGGATTTGGACAACGACCTCAGCCTTGAATATGAAGGCGACAGTACCTTCTACTTAGTCCGCAAAGGATTGATCGGGAACAACAGATGTTTCCAGCAAATCGAAGTGGAAATGAAATTCACATCCGAACGTGAATTGATCGAGCAACAGGCACAGGGCGGAAAATTTGTAGAATAGACAGATGATGGACCATCGACCATAGACCATGGTTTTATCGTCCATCGTCTATGGTCCATTGTCAGAAAGGTAACCATGCAGTACTCCTCGCCTCCCAACCAACAAGCCTATTATGAACAGGTCTGGCAACTTGTTCGCCAGGTTCCGCGCGGGAAGGTTGCGACCTATGGGCAAATTGCAATGATGATTCCTCCCCCCATGAGTGTGGACTTTGACAGTTACAAAGCGTTCAGTCCGCGCTGGGTTGGCGGCGCGATGGCAGCCTGCCCAGACGGCGTGCCATGGCAACGCATCATCAATTCACAGGGGAAGATCAGTCCGCGCCCGGGTGGAGCCGAGAAACAGCGTGTCCTGCTTGAAGAAGAGGGAATTGAGTTTGTGAAAGATAAAGTCGATTTGAAAAAATATGGGTGGAAAGGTCCAGGCGAAGCGGATGAGCCGAAGCAAGAAACATTGTTTTAAATAGATAGATGAACAAAAACAACCTTTTTGTGCTCATCCACAGCCCGCTGGTCGGTCCGCTGACATGGAAATTGGTCGCCGATGAGATGCGACAAAAGGATCTAGAAGTAATTGTGCCGACACTGGTTGATTCGCCCGAATCAAAAGAACCTTATTGGAAACAGCACACCAAATCCGTCGCGCAAGCGCTTACATCTATTTCAAAAGACACACCTACTACACTTGTCGCTCATAGTGGCGCGGGACCATTACTCCCTGTCGTAAGAAGTGGATTGGTGAACCCTGTCAATGCCTATGTATTCGTAGATGCAGGCATTCCACGCGATGGGGCAACGCGACTTGACCTGATGAAGTCAGAAGAGTCTGAATGGGCGAAGCAATTCCAGGAGTATCTCGAGGCAGGCGGACATTTCCCAAACTGGAGCGCTGACGACTTACAGGAAATCATTCCAGATGAGGCGCTACGCAAGCAAATGGTTGTGGAAATCAACCCACGTGCATTGGATTTCTTTACAGAACCCATCCCCGTATTTGAAGATTGGCCCGATGCCCCTTGCGTTTATATGCTATTTAGTGAGCCGTATAAAAGAGCAGCTGTTCAAGCACGTGCATCAGCCTGGCAGACTTATGAATTGGAAGCAGGTCACTTTCACATGCTGGTTGACCCAAAGGCAGTCACGGATTTAATCCTCAAAGCAGTGAACCATTAATGAGTAGAGAGAAAAGATTTTACAGAGTGCCGCATAATTACCTTAACTTTATATTTGAATTTCAACCTGCCAATTCATGTACAAAGTTAGCTTACGCATGTTATGCGTGAGACAAGCGGTAGAGATAGGAGAGAGCGTGATACGCATCGGTTTGATTCTTACTGTGATTTCCATTCTCGCGGGATGTACAAATACTTCACCAACAGAATCAATGAACACGCCAATTGTCATTGAACCTACGATCATTCAGCCATCAGTATCAACAGAGGCCGCGTCAGAATCGCCAACCACTTCAAATGCGGTCTCGTCCGAGGAATACACAATTCAGGAATATCCTGTCCCAGCAGGATCGCATCCTCATGATGTCGCGCCTGCGTCCGATGGAGTGGTTTGGTATACAGCGCAAATTTCCGGCGCGCTGGGCAGGCTTGACCCAGCCACAGGCGAAACACGTCACATCCCACTTGGGTCAGGGTCATCGCCACATGGAGTCATTATCGGTCCTGATGGCGCGCCCTGGATCACGGACAGTGGCTTGAACGCGATTGTGCGTGTCGATCCACAGACAGAGGAAGTGCAGAAATTCCCATTGCCCACCGAAAGTGGATATGCCAATCTCAATACAGCTGTATTTGATAAAAATGGCATTCTATGGTTTACCGGGCAGAACGGAGTCTATGGTCGCCTCGACCCATCCAGCGGAGACATGAAAGTCTATGAGGCACCCCGCGGACGCGGTCCCTATGGGATTACAACGGCTCCAGATGGCACGGTTTATTACGCATCGTTGGCAAACAGCTATGTTGGTCGTATCGATCCACAAACGGGTGAGGCAACTGTTTTGGAACCTCCTACCTCCAATCAGGGCGCGCGCCGCGTCTGGTCTGATTCTCAGGGGCGGATTTGGGTGAGTGAATGGAATGCCGGGCAAGTTGCCGTATACAATCCTGCGGATGATTCATGGCAGGAATGGAAGTTGCCAGGCAACGGACCTCAAGCCTATGCGATCTATGTGGATGACCAGAATATCACCTGGCTGAGTGACTTTGGTGCGAATGCCATTGTGCGCTTCGATCCTGCTTCTGAAACGTTTACCTCGTTCGAACTGCCCAGCCCGGATGCGGCAGTCCGTCAAATTTTGGGGAGACCAGGCGAAATCTGGGGAGCTGAATCAGCCGTGGACAAAATTGTTGTGATCAGAACAAGTCCGCAGTAAATCGGAAGACAGATGACCTTACCTTCTCCCATCCGTATCGGTGTGCTTGGCGCGGCAGCCATTGTGCCCATGGCGTTGACCAATCCAGCCCGCTCCGTGCCTGAAGCAAGTATCGTCGCAATTGCAGCGCGTGACCCAAAGCGTGCAGAAGCATTTTCGCGCAAGCATAAGATTCCGCGTGTTCATCAAACGTATAATGATTTGCTCGACAATCCCGACATTGACGCGATCTATAATCCGCTGCCCAACAGCCTGCACGCCGAATGGACAATCCGGGCGTTGAAGGCCGGCAAACAT
>DASWEH010000642.1:0-4882 GCA_036394895.1 Anaerolineales bacterium | reverse complement strand
TCCGCGGCAAGCATGGCTCGGATGGCACAAATACGCGCGATCAATTCCGCTTTGTTGTCACCAATCCCGCGTGCGACGAATTTGCCGTCAACTTCTGGCGCTTCAAATGGCGGACTGTTCCAAAGTTCGATCGGAGCTTCAGGCTGAACATCGTAGTGGTTATAAAGTAATAACGTGAAATCGCTTCGGCCTTGCATCGTTCCGAAAACATAGTTGGGCGCGCCATCCACTTCCAGCTGGCGGGTTTGGAAGCCTGTCTCTTTGAGAAGATTCTCAACCCAATCCGCGGTTTCTTTCATCATGCGATTTTGTGCCGCTACACTTTCAAATCGACAATAATCAGCGATCAGTCCTTTGAAGTTCTGAGTTTGGATTTCAAGTTCTTTTTGCAATTTCTCGTTCATGGAATACTCCTTAAGGATTTTACAGAGTGCCGCACGCATGTAGTCATGCGTTTACTTTACTTGAAGTATAAAATTCCGACTACAAGCACATATGAAAAGTAAAGTTACTATAGGGAGATAAGCGTAGCAATCCTTTGGACAAGCGGTAATTTCTGCTCATTTGAACGGAGGCGGGAGGATGTAGACGGGCTACCCTGCCCGCGTGGCAAGAAATGGCACGGACGCGACCATGGATCAATTATAGTATGTACAGTTGGGTTACCGCCTATTCGAGAAAATCACAGACGGTGGCAGAGAAGACCATGCGCCAGCAAGATGTATTTCCCAAGCGGAAGGTTTACCGCTCGTCTCATAAACAATTAAACTCTTGAATGCAATTTGTAGGCCAAATTTCGGAGTTCAGGTTTAAATACGCCAGAGGCGTGCGGCACTCTGTAATACATGCAATGCTAAAAAAGGTTAAAATGGAGGCATAAGATGGCTGACAAAAAAGACCTTTTCTTCGAAGTAATGACGCCATTGGGCTTTCGCGTCCGGGTCACCCATGCCTATTAGGAATTGATTGTCACAATCAAGCATCCGGTTATCGCAGGGCGTGAGGAAGATGTAAAAAAGACCCTGGAACAACCGGACGAAATCCGTCAGAGTAAATCAGATCAAAATGTCTATTTATTTTACAAAGCAGAACGTGAAAAGCGCTGGATATGTGCTGTTTCCAGGCAGACAGATGAAGAAGGCTTTCTGATCACGGCTTATCCAACAGACGCGATCAAGGAAGGAGTATCAGTATGGCACAAGTAAAAGTCTATTACGACCGCGAAGGCAATACGCTCACAGTTTGGTTCGGAGATCCCGCGGATGAGTATGTCGCGGAAGAGACTGGGGAGGAGATTGTTTTGATGAAAGACCGCGCGGGGAAAGTGATTGGTTTTGAGAAATTGAATTTCACTGCCCAGGGAACAGATGCGGTCCGTGTGGCATTTGAGACCCTTTCGGTATAGCAAAACCGTTCGCGGTCATCTCTCATAGGTCAACGGCCCCGCCAGTACACGGTCGCGGATGCGACGTTTTAAGCCCTTCTCGGTCACGACATCCACTTCCTTTCCCAAAAGAGAGCGGACCTCGTAAAGAAAATTTCCCAGATCCAACAGGCTTCGGTCTGGAGCAAGTTCGACCAGGAAATCAATATCACTCTGCTATGTACAGTTGGGTTCCCGCCCATAGGAAAAATTAGGGCAGGTTTTCCAAATCGGCTAGATCTTTTAGACGCCCGGCTGCCTTTTTGTTGGTTTTGAGATGAGGCAAGTCAATGATATTGATGGTCACTCCATCGAAATCATCCACAATTCGGCTGGCGTAACAATCTTCAAATTCCACACCCGAAATGCCTGTGGAGATTTCAAGGCGCATCGGTGGATGCCCCATTCGAATGATCTTGTTTGCCTGGAGAAAGAGATCTGGAGTTACATGGTGCCGCATAATTTACTTTATTTTGTATTTGAATTTCAGTCTATGAATCCATGTAAAAGGTAAAGTTCATAATGAGACAAGCGGTAGTTCTGGATGATCGAATCCAAAATCTTTCAACGCGTTGACAACCCTTTGCGCATTATCAGGATGGATTGCAATCCAGACGTCCATGTCATTTGTCGCGCGTGGATAACCATGGTAACCAACTGCGTATCCCCCGATCAGCAGATACCTAACGCCGTTTTCGTTCAGTAATTTCAAAAACTCTTTGAAGTCGAACGGTAGCTCGATGTCCATAATTGATCCTTCGAAGGATTTCCACCTGTTTGAGGCGTTCAGAGGGAGTTCGAGCGAGCCAATACGCCTTTTCATCGGATGGATCGGTTAACGATCCGACGGAAAACGCCTTGCGATCTATCTTCAGGTTCGAAGACAAAGTACGTGCCATTTGATAATTATACCTGACTTGAGTAGATCGTTTTTGCTCTGTCCGGCTCGATCAGTATTCAACCCAGTATTCCTTTTGCAGGCTGAGCCGCTCGATCAGGCGAGTACGGACCGGAAAGCGCCACCATTCCATCTTCAGGAATCCACAGATACCCGGCATATGCTCCCATGCTCTGGCCGCGATACCCAAAGACCTGGTCGCCTTTTCTGAATCGTTTTACGTCCTTTCCGACTGCTTCAACTTCTCAACTTCGCTTGCCGACGGTCTACCCTGGCACCGCCCCTTTTTTGGGGCCAGGGCAGGTGTGACCGAGGCAAAAAGAGACCGCAGGTCTCATATCTCGGCGGGGTCGAAGACCCACGCCGAGCGGAAGGATGTTCCCCCAATCTTTTCAAGATATAGATGGATGATTCCAAATTGTCAATCATTCAAATCAGGCCTGCTCCTGGAAACCTTAAAGAAACGAATGCGGGTAAAATCGCGGCAGGACTTTGTCAGGTATGCAGCCTCGCCCCTCGTTTGACCGTGCACTTCTGATCCCGATTGCAATTGGCGTCGTTTCGATTCTTGGAATTGGGTGGATCTTTTTGACAAGCGATCTCGGCAAGTCACTCATCCCTCCGACGGCGATTCCATCCAGCTTTAGCTCCCTCGAGACGGGGACGCTGACTCCTTCTCCCTTGGCGACCCCCAGCCAGGACGAGACTCCTCCAGAGGACACCGCCACTAGAACCAGTCCCGCTGCTTACCCCGGACCACCTGCTGAAACACTTCCTTCAACAAGCACCTTGATTACGGAAAGCCTGCCGACTCCTTCTGCTACGCATACACCAGACCAATTTCAGCCACTCCCAGCCGGAAAATATGATGATATGGATCCCAATATTGCTTACGATCGGTACTGGACTGTTTTGAAGAATCCGGGAACTGCGAACGCGTACAAAGGCACCCTACATGCCTCAGCTGGCATTGGGAATGAAGCCTCCTTCCGTTTTACAGGTAAAGGATTCCTTTTGGGCTATCAGCGCGGGAAGAATTTCGGGACGGTGACGGTTATCATTGACGATCAGTCCTATCGCTTCCACGAGCAAGCCTTCGACCTCTTGTGGCGTTCCCCTCAACTTTCTCCCGGCGATCATTTTGTGCGAATCATCCATGAAAGCGGAGAATCCATTAACTTGGATTATATAGAGATCCTGAACTAAAGTTACATAGTGCCGCACGCATGTAGACATGCGTTTACTTTACTTTACGTTTGAATTTCACACGGTGCCGCATGCATGCAGTTCAAACCCGTTACTCGGATTTCAGCCTACCAAGCATTAAGAAGGTAAACTATTGTTGAGGCAAGCGGTAGCCTACGCATGCATGTGAAAAGTAAAGTTAATTATGAGACGGGCGGTAGGCGGGTTCGGACCGGAGTACCGCTTTAGGCGGAGGTGGGGGATGTAGACGGGCAAGCCTGCCCGCGTGGCCAGGAATTGGCTCAGCTTGAATTGGCACGGACGCGACTAGGGATCAAATATAGTATGGACAGTTGGTTTACCGCCCATTCGAGAAACTCACAGGCGCTGCCACTATGCCAGCCCTGGTACAGCTTAAGCCGCACAGTGCCAGGGGAGACCCACGCCGAGCAGAGTAAAACCCGCTAACCAGCGGGTCTTAATAGCAGTAGTTTCATTATCAACTATCACGCATCTTCATGTAGAGAGTAACGTCAGGACCTTTGTTGCCAAAGAGATAACAGGTTCGCCAATCTTGCCAAGATTTTCCGCTGCTTTTATAAGGCCATCGAGTTAAGTTGTTTTGCTTTTATACCCCGCGATTCGGAGCAATTCCGACTGTTCAAGCTCATGCCACTCACTAATGTACAAATCAATTAACGGCCGTGACGACACTTTTAGATTTTGGTTGAAACTACATTGAGCACCGTTGCTATCCATAGCATCGATATCAATTGATAGGTTAGCAATATATTCTCTCTTTGCTCGATAATCTCTCAAACCAGCGGCAAATTGGGCAGAAGTATCTCCACGCGGAGAAACACGTGAAATCAAATCGCAAAAGTATATTGTGCCTGGAGACAAAGTAATAGGGAATTTGATACTCGGAATAAGTTCAGCAAACTCCTTATCATCTTTACCTATGGGCGTAGGAGATGAACAATAAAATGGGGCGTCACCCTCGTCAATGTAAGCCTCTATTGAAAGTATATCCACTGGTACCATTCCCAAATTGTCAACTCTAAGGTGTATTCTCAGTTTTGCTGCTGATGGGTGATAGTCTAACTGGCCTTCTTTTATCCATTTCTTGATCTCTGATTCACTAAAATGAAAATCCTCTTGATTGCCATCTTCATTTGGAATTAGTTTCGATGCAATTAGCGTCCCTGCCAGCAAAAGGCCTGTTTCTGGCTTTATTGGTATAGACAGAGAGAATTCGTACTCGTTACCTTCAGTGAGCAAAATCCCCAAATTTGGCGTTAAATCTATCTCCTCTAACTGAGTCTTCCCTGTCAATGTTGCTAATGCTTCGCGATATTCTTTAAGCTCTTTTTCGT
>DASWEH010000641.1:0-4633 GCA_036394895.1 Anaerolineales bacterium | reverse complement strand
ATGTACACCTGTGGCAAACGATTGAAAACGACTGAGCGTACTTGCATCAAAAGTGAATTCCGTTCCAGCCAGTGGAGCAGAAATACGAAAATTATCCAGAAAAGGTGTCAAGGAACTAGGTAACCAGGGTGCCCAGATCTGTAAGATCCCTGGCCAATACAATAGATGAAAACCTATAAAAAGAATCGCGCAGGCCGCCAAAGCCCAGCTCCCAGCTTTTTTTCCATATTCCCAAAAGATATAGGCTACCAACAGGGCTGGCACCACAGCCATATTTTGGCGTGTCATTACAATCAGAATAGAGAGCGCAGAACCAAGGATCAGTTGCCAGAAGGGACGGTCACCACCCAGGGTTAGGAAAAACATCCAGGCCATCATGCAAGCCACGAGTCCCTGGGACACGGCCTCGCTATAGACTGAAATTTGTGCGAATGATAACGCAAACACCCAAACGGCCACGGCTGCCCAGTTTTTGCCTCCCAGACGCCGTGCGGTGATCCAGACCCCGATCAGCATCAAGATACTTACCAGCATAGCAAAATAACGCGCCACCCGTAAGCCCGGTCCAAACCACAACTGGATATATCCGGGTATTAAAAAAGCCAGAGGAGCTTTGTTTGTCCAAAACATGTATTCCTGGAATGGAGAGTAATCACCCCTGGCAAACATATAACCTTTATATAAGTATGAACCTTCGTCTCCAATGGAATCCAAGGAATGCACAAAATACCAGGATTGCGCAATATACAAAGCCAGTCCTATCACCGTAATGATCTCAATCAGGTAAGGAATTCTTTTTATTCGATCCATATGGAATGGCTAGATTTTGTTCAAGCGCTTGAGATCGCTATCCACCATCGTTGTGACAAGTTCCCTGAACCCAACCGCTGGTTCCCAGCCAAGGACAGAGCGGGCTTTGGATGGGTCAGAGATCAGCAAATCTACCTCGGCAGGACGGTAAAATCTCTCATCCTGCACGACATAATCGTTGTAATCCAAGCCAACGTGAGAAAAAGCGATCTCACAGAACTCGCGCACGGAGTGGGTTTCCCCCATGCCAACCACAAAATTATCTGGTTTATCGTGCTGCAACATGCGCCACATCGCTTCGACGTAATCACCGGCAAACCCCCAGTCGCGTTGTGATTCAAGGTTGCCCAGGCGCAACTCTTTTGCAAAACCAAGTTTGATGCGCGCCACGCCGTGTGAGATTTTACGGGTCACAAATTCCAGCCCCCGTCGTGGGCTTTCATGGTTGAACAGAATCCCTGAACTTGCAAACATATTAAATGATTCGCGATAGTTCACGGTGATCCAGTGACCATAAACCTTTGCCACACCATAGGGACTGCGTGGATAAAACGCCGTTGTCTCGCATTGCGGCACTTCCACCACTTTGCCAAACATTTCGCTGGAAGAAGCCTGGTAAAAACGGATCTTCGGATTCACAAAGCGGATAGCTTCCAACATGCGGGTCACGCCCAGCGCGGTGATTTCGCCTGTCAGCGCAGGTTGATTCCAGGAGGTCGGCACAAAGGATTGAGCTGCCAGGTTATAGACTTCGGTCGGTTCATATTCTTCGAGCAAAGCTAGCAGCGATCCTTGATCGTGCAAATCGCCCTGGACAACTGTGATGTCATCCAGTAAATGCTCGATCCGCTCATTGGTCACGGTGCTGGAACGACGTGCCACACCAATCACACGATATCCTTTTGAGAGTAGTAATTCAGCCAGGTATGATCCGTCCTGTCCGGTTATGCCAGTGATGAGAGCAGTGGGCATTAGATCTCCTTATTCCAAAATTCAATGACTGAATTATAAACTTACACAGATGCCTGTCAAGCGCGCTTTCCAGCGCTTTTCTGGTCCTGCCACCAGCCTATCCCTAGGATAAATCCCCATAGACCCAGGATCAGGCCGATCATGACAACAAATGGCAGTTGACCACCCCAATGGTAATAACGGCTCAAATACCATTGTGTGAATACCAAAACAAAGACGATTTCACATGCCAATACGGATGTGAACCAAACACTGTGGGTTTCGCGCCACCAGACCCAGACATATCCGGCAAGTATGGATTGCCACAAGAAAAGGATGGTTCGATAACGGGGATTATCGTATAGGTCAGCGCCGCCCCGTAAGGAGGCCAGCAGGATCCAGGTCCACGCGAGGAGCGACAGCCATAAGATCAGATTGCGCGTCTTTCGGGATGCTGATCCGGCCGCGGCTCCGAAGGAGAGGATTAGCAGCGGAAGGATAGCATACCAACCGAGTCCGCGCAGAAAGCCGATGATCGTCCAAATCAGCTTTGTCGGGTGGATTACGGTTGCCGGCAAAATAGGTTGGAAGATTCCATAGATCGCGATAAAGGGAAGGCGGATCCACCTGGGACCTTCATCAAAGATTTTTTGTATCCAACCCGAATCACGCTCGAGTTGATACGCGTCCCATTTGACGGCAAGCTTCAACCAGTCGTTGATCACGTGCAAAGGGGAAGTGGCATCGAATTGACTTGATCGGTTCAACGAGGACGAAAGGATAAAAAGTCCCAGAATGAAGACCGCCGCCACTGCCAGGATGCCTACCCAGGAAATATCCCTCTTTTCATTTGTGAAGTAGACCCAACCCGCAAAAATAATAATCGAAACAAGAGCAACAACGGGTGAAACAAGCAACATACCCAGCAAGCCAAGCCCGAGCCAAACGAATGCATTACCTTTGGAGTCGGACAGCTTGCTGTCCATTGCAGAAGCAGGCTTCTGCACTCCAAAATTGACAAATCCCCATAGAGCGAATGCGCTAAAGGTGAGCAGATATGGCTCGCGCATGGCAGAGGCGCCGAGCAAAATACTTTCGGGGTAAAGCGCAAAGATCCAGGCAGAAGCCCAGGCAACTTTCTCGCCAAAAACTTGAGAGACCGCTTTCCATAAAAATGGCAAACCCAGCGCAGCAAAAAACGCCGAGAACAAGATCAGTACCAACGGGCGCTGTGCATCGGGCGAGAAATAACGATAAATGAAAGCGTTAAATGCCAATAAGCCGCCATATTGATCAGTGGCGTATTTCTCGCTGAACGCATCAAAAAGTGGACGTTCAGAAATTGCCAACGCCCAGGCTTGATTATCGCGTTTATGGGCATCCGTATAAACATAACCCGCGCGGTCATCTTCATCGTCGTGGCCATAAATCGGCAAACCGACATGTAGTGTCAGCCCAACGGCGAGTCGCAGGAAAAAAGCGAGAGTGATGATAAGAGTCAGGAGCGCGCCACTTCGTTTGCGCTCAATGGATCGCTCGCTTTGTTCAGCACTTATGGACCCAGGCGAAGCTAATCTTAAAATAATAAGGGAAAGAAAAAAAATGAAAGCGAAGGATAAAAAGCCAGTCAGCAAATTTCCACCCTCATTGGATGCAAACAATACACCCAACACAAACGAAGTAAAGGCTGTATAGAAAAGAAACTTTGTAGTCAAGTATGCTGTTTTCATGGAAAGTTATTCATGATCCTTTTCGCACGGGAGACCCAAGTATAACCTTGCACATCGAGCCGCGCCTGATTCCCCGATTCCTCTCTGCGAGTTTTATTGTCAAGCAATTTCTCAATCTCAAATTTCCAATTCTCAACATCGTCTGGCTCGCAAAAAACGGCATTCTTCTCATTTAATACTTCGCGGATAACAGGCAAATCTGCCGAAACAATGGCGCGTCCCGCCGCCATGTATTCGAACATTTTCATCGGGCTGGCTACCGCGGCGGAGTCAGCTGATCCGCTGGAGCCCATGATCGAGCGGCTATAGGGCATAAGCAAAATGTCCGCGGCGGCTTGATAAAGCGGCAGGTCGCGGTTAGGGATAAAGCCGGTAAAAGTAACATTCTCAGACTCGGCGCGTTGTTTCCATGCATTGATGTCTTCGGGACGACCACCCACCCAAACAAAATGCGTCTCTGGAAACGATTGGGCTAGTGACAAAAATAGTTCCGCACCACGACCGGCATATAAATGCCCCGTGCACATCACCGTCGGAGCTTCGCGAAAGCCAATTTGACGGCGAGCAGCAACCGGGTCCGGTAAGGAAGCGAAGCGTTCCAAATCCACACCGTTTGGAGCGATGACAACATCCTCTGAAGAAAAGTGCATATGAAAGTCACGTTCCAAAAGTTCCACCAACGCGCGCGTGATGGAGACGAGTCGCTTGCGGCCGCGCAGGTTCGCAAACGTGCGGTGCCACAACGGACCAAAAAGTCCGGTGGGTTGAATATGGATCTCGAAAATGACTGGCAACTTGTTCAACAAACCAAAAACTGCCGATTGAGGAAACCAGGAGTAAACAAGGTCAGCACGGAGCATGCGCGCCCGTCGGACAGCATCCCACGTGAATCTGCGGCGACTCGAGGAGGAAAGCCACTCGATCGGAAAATCTGTCTGCAAGCCATAATGTTTTTGAAGATCAATAAGTGTATTTTTTGTACCGGGCACAAGGAGAGTAACTTCATGTCTAATCTGCACCAATGCCTGACAGGCTTTCATTACTTGCAAACTATTGGCTGTGTCAGAAGGAATTGTGGAGCCTGCAATGGCTACGACGTTCATGAGGAAGCTTCTTCGCGTTTGATGATCGAAAGCCCGCGT
>DASWEH010000640.1:0-5060 GCA_036394895.1 Anaerolineales bacterium | reverse complement strand
GGATGCCGCCTCAAAAGGGGCTCAGGAAGTGCTGCACGCGCTCGCAATGATCGATATTAAAGTGCCCAATTGGAAATATATTTGCAAGGTCTGGCCTCAATCGCGCACAAAACTTCAGAATCTGTTTGATCTGCAACTAGTCACGGAATTGGGTTTTGAAAAGGATGTCAGCTATATCACCGATACGACCTCACGTGATTTCATGCCCTATCTAATCGCAGCATGCGATATCTATGCAGCGCCGTCACGGCTGGAGGGCTTCGGCATGCCGCAGGTGGAAGCCGGCGCCTGTGCAAAACCAGTCGTAAGTATCAAAGCCATGGGCATGCTCGATACGCTGATCCACGGTCAAACTGCCTTTCTTGCCAATGTGGCGCAGGAGATCATTGCGAACGAAGTGATTCTAGGGAGTGAATCAGGCTTTGAAGAGGAACACAAGGTTGTATTTCATTCTCCGCGCACCGTTGAGTATCGTGCCAGTGTGGACGATATTGCCAGGTATTTGATGGCGCTGATGACGGATGCCGCCTTGCGCGAGAAAATGGGTCAGGCTGGCAGGGCACGTGTCCTGAATAATTTTGATTATCGCATCGTCGCCAAACGGTTTGTGCAGATCGTCAATGAAAAATTAGGCATCCAATAGATTCCCTTATTTATGAAAACAACTAGTAAACAAGATATCGAAGAAGCCAAACAGGCTGCTATGGAAGTGCTGCTTCATAATATGAAGGGTCCCTATAATGGTCTTCCGCGCACAGCCGGATGGGGATATCCAGAGCCGTATACAAGAGACCTGATGATTTCACTTCTGGGTATCGCTGTTTCTGAAAACAAGGATTTGATCGAAAGTATAAGAAGAGTCCTGGAAACGCTGGCAAAAAACCAGACAGAACATGGTCATATCCCATCGCTGGTTCACGACAAAGATGACTTGGGAGCCAGCGATACCACGCCGCTATTTTTGCTGGCGATTGGCATTTATAGGAAATTAATCGGTAAACCAAATTTCCTTCAGAATGCCGCCAGAAAAGCCTTGACCTGGATGGCGTATCAAAGTCCTGCAGACCGCTACGTGGTGGCACAAGAGCCAACCAGCGATTGGCGCGATGAACAATGGGTGATGGGGTATGGGCTGTATGTCAATGTCCTTGTTTATAGCTACCTGCGCCTTTTCGAGCAGCATGAAAAAGCCGATCAGTTGCTTAGAGAAATGAAGCACTTTACGATCACAGGCGACGTGATCCATCGTCATGTTCATGAAGGACTGGTAGTCCCTCATAAGCCCTACTATGCTCTATGGTCGTATAAAGTTTATAGCAGTGAACGATTTGACTTGTTAGGCAACAGCCTGGCTATTCTTTCTGGGACCGCACCACCCAGCCGGGCAGAGGAAATGATCGCCTGGATCGAAGAAGAATGTCTGAGCATGAGAAAAAAAGGAGAGTTGGCGCTCGATTTATCACCCAATTTTTTCCCTTTTATCAAGCCGCGAGACCCCGACTGGCACCCACGCTATCGAAAATTTAACATGCCGGGCAAATACCATAATGGCGGTATCTGGCCCTTTATCAGTGGGTTTTATGTGGCTGCTCTTGTCGCGGCAAAGAAATACTCACTGGCTGAAGAAAAACTGCTGGTACTCACAGAAGTGGTAAAGATGTCCAATACCCGCCTCAATAAAAACCTCAAATTTGGTTTTAACGAATGGCTGAAAGCCCAGAATGGACGACCTATGGGACAGAACTGGCAAACCTGGTCGGCAGCACTCTATCTCTATGCTGCAAAATGCGTGGAAGAAAGAAGAACACCGTTTTTTGATGAGATACGGCTGGGGTCAAGTAATCTGGAATAATAGCCAAAACATGGACGGCGCAGAGCGCGCCAAGTGCTCCAGCCGCCGTCCCCGGCGGTATGGTTTTCTCAAGGTCGCTTGACAAAATCCTTTTTTGTACACGGAGCCCACGGACAATGTCGCCACGGCGCCACGGCGACGCACGGATTCTTCTGTGAAAAGACGGAAAAAAGTCCGTCCAATCCGCGATGAAAGGCAATCAACAATGGTGGGGTGTTATCCCGCGTGATTGGATGAATACGATTGAGAACTGGCGCAGCTTTGTCTATCGCTCCGCGGTAGGCTTCTTGATGTAATTTCTTCAAATGTTCAAAGCTCGGATTCCCGAAAAGAGTTGCGTAGCCTGGAGGGTCAGCCTCTTCACTAAATACCGCGGCTGGCAAATAGATGCCAGCCGCTAGTGCTTTTTCCATGACATGAAGTGCCTGTGGAGTGTCACCTAAATGTGCAGCCAGGGAGATATGCAAGGCACTGAGAACTTTGGAGATTTCCGGATAGAGATGTGCCTGGCTTGTAATGGCTTCAAGTGCAGATCCATACTGCTCCTCGGCGATCCGTTGCACGACGCCGCCTTCTCCGAACATGAATTCTTCACAGGCTTCCCTGGTCATCGATCACCATGAATTATGCATGTGATCATTAGCCGCCAAAGATTGTCCCCGCAATGCGCGTGATCTCCTCAGGCGACACATCCCGAACATGTTGAGCAAGCCCCCAACGATATCCAAACGGATCACGGATCTGGCCATAGCGGTCACCCCAAAATTGGTCTTGTAATGGCTGCACGACTTCAGCACCTGCTTCGACCACACGCTTCCAAAGAGCTTCTACATTTTCAGTGGAAAAATGCAGCACTACAGGATTGCCACCAATCGCCTGCGGTGAGAGGACTCCCGCTTCAGGGAACTCATCCGCGATCATCACTGCTGAATCACCGAACCACAGCTCGATTTGCATGAACTTCCCACCCGGCACAGGGATACGACCTCGCTCTTCGGCACCCAACGCTTGTTTGTACCACTCGGCGGCTCGCCCAGCCTCACGAACAACGATATGAGGGGTGATGGTATGAATCCCTTCAGGGATCGCTTTGACAACAGATTCTGTCATTTTCTTCCTCCAAAGATTTACCTCTGATAAGTAAGCAATAGGATAGCAACTGCCATGACCACTAATCCAAGGATACGACGCGGGTCAAGCGGAATCGCCTCAGCACCAGCCAAACCTAAGGCATCTACGATGATCCCAATCAGCATCTGTCCTAGAAACACCGTCGCGACTCCAACAGCGATTCCCGTCCGCTGAAACGCGAGGGCTACTCCTGCGACGATGAAAATACCCATTGTGACGGCGATCACGGCAGAGACCAGCGTACTGCGAGAGATATTCCAGTTCTTATTGCCTCCTACTCCAAGGATCGCAAGTACGATGATCCCGGCTACTATTCCGCCAGTAACGTTCAAGACCAAGCTGGCACGGACGGGCCCAATAGCACGTCCAATCAAGGTGAATAAAGTCGCCTGAATGCCGATTGCCAGGCCACTCCCTAACGCGACCGCTATTCCAGTAAGTGTCACTTCTCCCATAGTAAAAAATCTCCTTTGCCCTCCCATGAACTCCTTGAAGGGCTCAAGAAAAATCGAGAGGGCTGAATTTTAGGTTTCGTATATAGCAAACTTTGATATCTCTCGTTCTTTATCTTAGCATCCGAGTAGCCTTAAATGAATGGAGAACAAAAGGTAAATTGGATATACTCAGTCGAAATGAAAGGAGATAATTTGGCATGACTTTTCATTCACAAAGTTCTCTGGATGGTACGGATTGGCAGATCTTGCGTGAACTCCAGCAGGACGCGCGCCTTTCTTTTAATGAACTAGGGCGACGGGTCAATTTATCCGCCCCGGCTGCGGCAGAACGGGTCCGTAAATTAGAGGATAAGGGAGTGATTAACGGTTACTCTGCCCAAATTGACCCAGCCAAGGTTGGGCTGCCCCTCCTGGCTTTTATCCAATTGCACTGTGACCCGGGAAAATGTCTATTAAAAACCAGCAGCGCCGAAAAGTATCCAGAAATACTCGAGATTCATAAGTTAAGTGGGGCTCACTGTACGCTTCTCAAAGTAGCGGTCTCCTCCATGGAACATCTGGAAGCGTTCAACGAACGACTGGGGAGTCATGGCCCGCTGATTTCCAACATCGTAACGTCCAGCCCTTTCACCAGCCGTATGATCGACTGGGAGGACCCAGACGTGAACCTTGATCCACCAGCCAACCCAGGTTGGACTGAGTAAAAGAAATCTTATAGGGGTATTGCGCTGTTCTTCGCATCTCAGAAACGTTAACCTGCAAATTCGGCACAACCTGTCCACTCGACCACACTGTCCACTCGGATAGGATAAAACTCTCCTAGCGACGGGGGAATTTTTTATTCATCAGGAATAACATGGGAATGTCGTTTTTGCGATCATGATCGTCGTGGCCTGGGTCCAAAGTGTCATGACGATCTCGAAAAAGATTGGAAAACGCCTGCCGGGCAGGTGCTGGTTGAAAACTGGATCAAGCAAGTTGGTTTAAGATATCGTGTATTTTGAATAATGATTGGAATACACTTATGGCCAATCATTAAAGAAAGGTAAATAAGAATGTCGACAAACAAAAATAATAATCCGCCTCTTGAAGATCAAATACCTTCAGTGAGTCCAGGGAATTACAGCCCAGTGACTGTTACCGTGAAAGATTCATTGGGCACCATTTTCTTAGGTATCCTTTCTGGGATACTGTTGGTTGGTTGGATGCGCGCAGAGGCGCGCTATCGCGCCTTGATCACTCAATCGGAGGCAACTAATGGAAGCCATTCGCTTAACGCTCGATGACGTTATTCAATTGACCTTGCAGGTTGGGGAAAATTGGGCTGTTGCGCATGCCAAAAGATTGATTGAACTGATCAAACAAATCAGTGCTGATATTCCATACGATCCTCATATCATGGAATTGGCAGCCTATATGCACGATTGGGGCGCGGTTCCAAAATATATTCAAAGGGATGTCGAACATGCGATCCGTTCACGCCAGGTGGTCGAGGCAGAAATATTGCCGTGTCTGGATTTGAATCCTACCCAAAAAACGATTTTGCTCGAAACTATCGAATTGCATGATTACCGCGATCTGCGTCCGACCCAATCCAATGAGGCGCTGCTATTGCGCGAAGC
>DASWEH010000639.1:0-5789 GCA_036394895.1 Anaerolineales bacterium | reverse complement strand
CTTGGCACGCCAACCGATATGTCTATTCCGAGTGTTACACCCGGAGGACCTACCGCGACGCCCGTCCCCGGGGTAATCTATGACTTCGTGGCGGGCATGTGTTCCGCCACATGGACCAGCGGTACAGGCCAACTTCCTTGTCCCGGAATAGATGGCAATCCGAATGGCTTTGTATTCAAAGTGGATCATCCCAAACTTGAAACAGGCGGGACAGATACACCCCCAGGACTTCTGACCTTCCCACAGAATGCTCAGAACGGATATCTTCAGGGTTTCTATCCACCCTTTCATGTACAGAATGGGGATCGCTTCCGCTCCATCTTGAGCTGTGAAGGTGGCGCGACGAATTGTTATGTGGCCTACCGTCTTGATTATCAAACTGGGAATGATGCCGTCAAGACATTCTGGGGTGGATGGCTAGAGAGATATGAAGGCAAAGTCTATTCTGTAGATGTAGACTTGAGTTCACTGGCGGGTAAGGATGTTAAGTTTATTCTTACGGTTCTCTCAGCTGGTAATGCAACTGGAGACCGTGCTCTTTGGGTTGGTCCCATAATCTATCGGGCGGGTGCAGGATCCACACCTACAGCTACAACAGAGGTATCTTCTACGGCTACGGTAAGCGTATCTCCTACGCTAACTTCCACACTTGAAGGTGGCTGGCTTCCTTTCCAGGTAGATAGTTATGGCTTCCGATTTTTATATCCAAGTCAGGCCCAGCTCGTGGATGGCAGCCGGGATAATTATGCTCGCATCAATCTACCTTTCGCGCCAGGGACCAATCTGAGCCAGAAATATCTTGAAATGATTGTCACAGAGAATGCGGATCCCTGCCGCAGTCCCTTGGCAAGCAGTTCCATGCTTGAAACCTCAGAGACGGTCGTCATCAATGGACTCAACTTCCTTAAAGAGACTGGACAAGATGGCACGGCTGGACATATCAATAAATGGACAGCTTACTCCACCTCACGCAATAACGCATGTGTCAGCCTGAACTTTATCCTGCGCGCAGCCAATCCTGACGTATTTACCACGCCTCCACCACTTTATGATGAAGCAGCTGAGTCGCTGGTCTTCGGTCAGATCGTTTCTATGTTCGCCTGGCTGACAACGCCCACTGGTACCGGCACGCCGATGCCTGCCATCGGAATACTGAATGGAAAGGCGTCTGCCTCCAAGCTTGTCAGGATTGAGGCATATAACGCTGATAATATCCTTGTTGGGGCTGCGTGGGTCAATCCGGATAGCACTTTCGAATTCAGCGCGGCCTCCGGGACAAATACTGTCATTGCCAGCGCAAGCGGATTTCTCAGCGCCCAACGTTCGGTGACTATCACCGATGGAATTACAACCACGCTCCCAACCATCAGCCTGATTGCTGGTGATCTTGATGGCAACCATGTGATCGATCAATTTGATGCTATGACCATTGGGATGAACTATAACTTAGCAGCTCCCTCTGAAGCGGATTTGAACAACGATGGGATCATCAATGTGCTTGATCTGGAACTTCTGGCGAAGAATTATCGAAAGATGGGTCCTGTCCCCTGGCAATAATCGCCCAATCGTTTCATCGGCACTATAAGACCACCGTTGGGTGGTCTTTTATTTTGGCAAATAAACAAAAAACTTTGTCCCTTTCCCCACTTCGCTTTTGACTTCGATGCGTCCTCCGTGAGCTTGCACAATTTGCCGGGCGATGGAGAGTCCCAGGCCCGCCCCACCTGAGGAACGCGCTGGATCGACCGTGTAGAGGCGCTTGAAAATATGAGGTACGTGTTCGGATGGAATGCCGATTCCTGTGTCGGCAACCTCAATCATGGCAAATCCATCATCCTCGCGCGCCGACAACGTGACTGTACCTTGTTCGGTGTACTTGATGGCATTATCCAGCAAGTTGACAATCAAGCGGATCAAGTGGTCAGTGTCGCCAGAAATGACCAGAGAGGGAGGCAGGTCACAGGTCAATGTAAGACCTTTGTTTTCTGCCAGTGGTTGCAGGGAATGAGCAATATCTTCCAGCAAAAGGCTGAGGTCAATTTCCTCTTTCTGTAGTTGTAATCCCTTTTCGCCGCGCGCCAACTGCAGTAAGTTTTCGACCAGCGCCTGGAGGCGGTCCGTCTCTTCGGCAAGATCATCCAGTGCCTGGCGATATTCCTGTGCTGGGCGCTCACCTTCGCGGATGAAGTTCAGGATGGTCCGCATAGCAGTCAACGGTGTTCGCAGTTCGTGAGACGCGTCGGAGGTGAACTGGCGTTCGCGCGCAAAGCCGCTTTCGATGCGCCCCAACATCTCATCGAACGTATTCGCCAGACGACTGACTTCATCGCCGGTATCAGGCAGATCCAGGCGGGCAGAGAGGTCTGCGGTGGAGATGCGCCGCGCCGTATCCGTGATCTCATCAATAGGTGTCAATGCGCGTCCTGCCCAGAAATATCCTGCGAAGCCCGCCAGCAAGGAGAGCAAGCCCGTGCCCACCAGGAGCATGGTTCGGAGACGATCTAAGGTTTCTTCCGTGCTGCCCAGACTTTGCATGGATTGGACCCAGCCAAGAATATGCCCACCTTCCAGAATGGGCAAAGTATAAACACGAATAGGGTCGTTCTGTGCTGTTTCACTGATCGTCTGTAACAAGGGTTTCGAAAGAGATGGGGAAACGGGCAGCGGGTCATCGCTGTAGGGACCCACTGCCTCCAGGATGTCTCCATCGGAGGCGAGGACGATCAGTGTCACTCCCCGCTGGGTGAAGGCGCTGAATTCTGCCAGATGGGTCGCGTTTGGGTCTGGGACAAGCATTTGAATGCTGCCATTATCTTCGTAGAGGCTGGCGAGCACCTGCTCTGCGCTTAGAGAGAGATTATCCTCCACTTCGTTGTACAAGCTGCGGCTGAGCGTGAAATAGATGCCGCCTCCAAATGCGGCGAGAAACGCAAGAATAAGGGCAGTTACCGAAAGGGCCAAGCGCGCCCGCAGTGTTCTAATCAGTTTCATAAACGGCCAGGCAATATCCCACCCCGCGCACTGTGTAAATCAGCTTCTGCTCAAAGGGTTCATCGATCTTGCGGCGCAAATTGCGGACGTAGACATCTACCACGTTGGACTGATTGAAGTTTTCGTAGTTCCAGACGTGCTCGGCGATTTGCGCACGGGTCAGGACGCGACCTGGTTCGCGCAGCAAACATTCCAGCACGGAAAATTCTTTAAGCGCAAGGGGGATCAAATGCCCATCCCGCCGAACTTGATGAGTGCGGGTATCCAGGCTCAGGTCGGCATAGGAGAGGACGGAGGATTTCGTCTGGTCACCCGTACGACGAGTGAGCGCTCGCATGCGGGCAAGCAATTCCTTCATGGCGAACGGCTTGACAAGATAATCGTCTGCGCCAGCATCCAAGCCACTGACGCGGTCATCGATATCGTCGCGAGCCGTTAGCATGAGAACAGGGGTGCGGTCACCACGCTGGCGCAATTCGCGGCAGACAGTCAAGCCATCAATGATCGGCAGCATAATATCGAGGATGATGAGATCATAGGGCGCGGCTCCGACCCAATCCAAGGCATCTCGTCCTGTAAAAACGGCATCCACCGCGTAGCCGGATTCCTGTAGGCCGCGTTTCACGTACGCCGCTATTTTGTGTTCGTCTTCAACGAGCAGGACACGCATACTCATAGTATAAGATGAAATCATGATATTTTCCCAAAGCCTTTCTTACAAAAGTCTAAATGAAATCAATCATTTTCTACCTGTATCAATCCTCAAGCTCCAGACCGTAAGGCTTCCACGGGTTCCAAATTCGCGGCGCGCACCGCCGGATAGGCGCCCGAGAGCAGACCAATCAACCCGCCAATCAAGGGCGCAAGGATAGGCGCCAGCGGATCGAGGACCGGCGTCCAAACCTGATAGGCGGAGACTGCTACCACGATCAACACACCCAGGCTGGAACCGATGATCCCGCCGATGATTCCCAACGAGGCGCTCTCCAACAAAAATTGGGCAGCAATATGCCTTTGATTGGCGCCAATCGCACGACGTAAGCCGATCTCACCGGTGCGTTCCAATACAGAGACGAGCGTAATATTGCCAATGCCAACGGCACCCACCACGAGCGACAAACCGCCCAGCAGGAAGAACAACACATTTAAATCACTTTGTACCGCGTCCTTCAGCCGCTGAGGCTCCGGGAGATATTCGATTTTTAGCGCTTCCAGGTCATCGGGGCGCAGCGCGAGTGGAGCCTGGTCGGCGATCAGCGAAGTGGCACCAATCTTGGTTTCAACAATCACTTTTTCGGGGCCGACCAGTCCGAAGTCGTGGCGGGCGGCTCCCTCCGGGATGATCACGGCGCCAAGCAAGTCAGGTTGGCGCGCGACGTTTTTCAAAATGCCGATCACCAGATATACATAATCGCCGATGGCAATCGCGGGATAGTGCTCCACGCCTACAATCCCCAGACGGAGCGCCGCGTCCGGTCCAAGTACGGCGACGCGCTCCATTCGCTCGGAGTGTCCCAGATCCGGCAGACGCCCCGTTTGCAGATCGGCATGGACCGTATCAAATAAACCCGGCGAAACTGCCTGCACCGACAGATGAAACGCCGTTTGGCTTTGTGGATCTTTGACAGGCGAGGCGCTGACCAACGAATCCCCAAGTTTGACCTCGCTCAACGTTCCAGCAGCGACCACGCCATTCAAACGTAAGAGACGCGCAGGCGCGTCCCAGGGGATGGTTTTGGGGTCTGCGGCAGCCACTCCGGACTTCCCAGAAATGGTAATCTCGGTTGCAGCCAGTTCATCGAACTGACTGATGATGCGGTTACTGGCAGTGCGCGAAAGTCCCAAGGTGGCGACCAGCGCTGTCAGCCCGATCACAATTCCCAGAATGGTCAACGCCATGCGCCCGGGGCGGGCGAAGATTCCGGCAATCGCTTCGTTGAAGAGATCACTGGGTGTGATGCCTGACCCGGATACAACACCTGCGTGGGGTTTCAAGCCGTTTGTCGTTCTTTTCTTTTTCCTGCCATTCGAGATTTCAGCCAGTCTGCCATCCATCACGTGGACGCGGCGTCTCGCTCGTTTGGCGACGTTTTCATCATGCGTGACGATCACCAGCGTGAGGCCCTGTTCATTCAATTTTGCGAAGAGATCAAGGATTTCCGCGCCCGATTTTGAATCCAGGTTTCCGGTAGGCTCATCACACAGAAGCACGCTTGGAGAGCCAACCAGCGCCCGAGCGATCGCCACCCGTTGTTTTTCTCCACCCGATAACTTGGTCGGCATGAAATCAACGCGGTGACTCAGCCCAACGCGATCCAACGCGGCCAGCGCACGTTCGCGCCGTCCATTGATATCCTGCTCCCGGTAGACCTCTGCCAGCATGACATTTTCAAGCACAGAACGATGCGAGAGCAGGTGATAGGATTGGAAGACAAAGCCAATCCGGCGACTGCGCAGCCCGGCGCGTTCTTCATCACTCAACGAGGCGGTATCAATACCTTCGAAGAAATATTCGCCGCTGGAGGGACTGTCGAGGCAGCCGAGGATATTGAGCAGAGTCGATTTTCCCGCCCCGGAAGGACCAGTGATCGTCAGCCATTCGCCAGCTTCCAAACGGAGATGGACATCCACGAGCGCGTGGACCACCGGTTCGTTGCCGAACTCTCGTCCAACGCCTTTTAGCTCAAGCACATGTCCGTTGGTTTTCGCCTGGCTTGCCATCATTCGCCCTTCTCATATCCAACCAGCACAAGCTGACCCGCGGACAACGTCCCATCTACAGGTGTTATTTCCACAAA
>DASWEH010000638.1:0-9855 GCA_036394895.1 Anaerolineales bacterium | reverse complement strand
TCGTCGGCGCGGGAGCCGCGACCTTAAGTTCGTTGCTCGCCTGGCTGGCTCCCTCTCTCGCCTGGTTCTTTCCTATTTTTGTTCTCTCTGGCTTTGCAAATGTTTCCATTTGGACAAATGGCATGACCATGACTGTTGATTTCAGCAGCGAAAATGAACGTCCATTTTATATCGGTCTTGCCCAAACACTTACGGCACCTGCCACAATCATTGCTCCGCTCATCGGCGGCAGAATTGCAGACACACAGGGTTTTGTATCCACGTTTGCGTGGTCCTGCGTGCTATCGATTGTGATGCTGGCGATATTGATTTTTCTTGTCAAAGAACCACGTAAGGCGGGATGCGCGAAGCGTCCCGTCCTACAAAAGGAGGCCATATGACCCTTATTCAGGAAAAAGTTAATCAGGCGATTGAGATTCTTAGAGAAGTACAGATTGATTTGTGGCTCACATTCGTGCGTGAGACAAGCGGTGTACGTGATCCCGCCCTGGATTTGCTAATCGGTCCAAATGATCTGACGTGGCCTTCTGCGCTTATTCTCACTCGCCAGGGAGAAAAGATTGCCATCCTCGGGAATTTCGAAAAGGACGCTATTGCCAGACTCAATGTCTTTGATTCACTTATTGGATATGACACCGCAGTAAGCGGGCCTCTCCGGGATACGATCGCACGTCTCAACCCTGACCAAATCGCGGTGAACACTTCGAGGAACAACGTCCACGCGGATGGCTTAACGCATGCCATGTACGAGATCTTGCGCGAACACTTGAAAGATACACCTTACGCAGATCGCCTCGTCAGCGCAGAACCCGTTATCAACGCCCTGCGCGGACGGAAGACTCCCGCCGAGTTGGAACGAATTCGCAAAGCTGTTGAGATTACCGATGAAATCTATAAAAAGACCTTTGCTTTCATCAAACTTGGCATGACTGAGCTTGAAATCGGCGAATACATGCACAAGCTCGCGCAGGATTATAGGGTCGGGTTTGCCTGGCCTGAAGAGAGCTGTCCGGCGGTGAATAGTGGACCCAATTCCCCCGTTGGGCATAGCGGGCCTACAAATATTAAAGTGGAACGTGGGCATGTTATTCATTTTGATTTTGGTGTGAAATACGAAGATTACTGTTCCGACATTCAGCGTGTTGTTTATGTTTTGCGCGAAGGTGAGACGGAAGCGCCACCCGAAGTCCAACGTGGATTCATTACGAATCGCACCGCGATCGAAAAATCACGCAAAGCGATGAAGATAGGCGTAACAGGCAATTCCATTGATATGATCGCACGCGAGATCGTAATTGATGCAGGCTATCCTGAATACCAACATGCTCTCGGTCACCAGCTTGGACGTGTGGCACACGACGGTGGGGCGTTACTTGGTCCATTGTGGGAAAAGTACGGTGACTCACCAAATCAAAAATTAGAAGCAGGTCAGGTTTTCACCATAGAACCTTCCTTGTCCGTCCCCAATTACGGACATATTGGGCTCGAGGAAGATGTAGTAATGACTGAAAGAGGCGCAGAATATATCGGAGAGCCTCAAAGAGAGATTGTGCTGATAAAAGGCTGAAGATAAGCCTTGACGGTAGACGGTTGGTCTGCCGTCATTCTTTTTAAACGGAAGCAGGTTGCGGCTGCGCATGAGCGAATTGTCAAAAAATAAGAGGTGCTTTATCTCAGTCCTGTGTGTCATCCATCACTGGCTTGAAGAATATGGAGTGCTATACTTAAAGTTGTGAAATAATTCACTAAAAAGGATGAAGAATGACGTAGGAAGATCCCAGAATTCTTGAACTTCGCAGAGTACGTGCGAAGGCACTTGAGGGCGGTGGCGAGGAACGAACCAAAAGACAAAGAGCAAAAGGCAAATTAACAGCACGCGAACGCATTGAACTACTGCTTGACCCAGGCACATTCAATGAAATCGAACCGTTCATCACACATTCGGAAGATGAGCTGAATTTGCTCACTGAAACATACTATGGCGATGGCGTGGTTACAGGCTATGGGCAGATCAATGGGCGGACAGTGTATTTATATTCACAGGATTTCACAATTTATGGTGGCACTCTCAGTGAAATGCAGTCGCATAAGATTTGCCGTGTGATGGATCTGGCTGTCCGTAACGGTGTGCCGTTTATTTCGCTGATCGATTCGGGCGGCGCGCGCATTCAGGAAGGCGTTCGCTCGATGGGCGGCTACGCGGAAATATTCAGACGCAACGCGCAATACTCGGGTGTGATTCCACAGATCGCGGTGATGCTCGGCCCGTGCGCAGGCGGCGCAGCTTACTCCCCTGCCTTGCAGGATTTGGTCATCATGGTCGAGAAAACTTCGTTCATGTTCCTGACAGGTCCAGAAGTGATCAAAGCGGTCACGGGTGAAGTGATCGATGCTGAGTCGCTAGGGGGATCAGACGTGCACACGTCCGTAAGTGGTGTGGCACATATGAGTTTAAAAAGTGAAAAAGATGCGCTCGATATGGTGCGTCATTTTCTTTCCTATCTGCCATCGAATAATGTCGAGAATCCACCGTTCGCAAAGCCAACAGGCGACCCAGGCTATATGGATGAATCGCTCAACTGTATGGTTCCAACTGATCCATCTGAGCCATACATTATGCACAAGGTAATCGAGAAAATCGTCGATCAAGACTCGTTCCTCGAGTTCCAAGCCAGTTGGGCGCGGAATGCGATTATCGGACTCGCGCGCATTGGTGGACATAGTGTTGGTGTGGTTGGTCAAGAACCCGCGATCATGGCGGGTGTGATTGACATTGACGCGGCGGATAAGATGACGCGCTTTGTGCGCATGTGTGACTGCTTCAATGTTCCGTTGGTCACGTTCGTTGATTCACCAGGTTTTCTCCCTGGCATCGCACAGGAACATGGCGGCATTATTCGGCACGGTGCGAAGTTGCTTTATGCGTATTCAGAAGCCACCGTTCCTAAAATTTGTGTGATCACCCGCAAGGCCTATGGTGGGGCATACGTGGTCATGTCCAGCAAGTATCTGGGTACAGACGTCACCTACGCCTGGCCTTCCGCCGAAATCGCGGTGCTCGGTGCAGAGGGCGCGGCAAATATCCTGTTCAAAAAGCAGATTGAAAGTGCACCCGACCCCGCGGCAGAACGCAAAAAACTCGCGAATGAGTATCGTGAGAAGTTCAATAATCCTTATCATGCGGCTTCCACAGGCTATGTGGATGACATCATCGAGCCGCGTGAGTCACGCCCAAAGATCATCGCCTCGCTGGCAGCCCTACGTGACAAGTATGCGCCCGCCCCGCCGCGCAAACACGGGAACATCCCTGTATGAACAATATGATCATCGCACTTGAAATTACTGCTCTCGGCATGGGACTTGTCTTTGCCGCGATCCTTTTATTGTGGTGGATGATGAATCTGCTCACATCCCTTACAGCGGATAAAGGCGCTTCATCCTCACTCAGCACGACGGTGTCTGACTCGGCTGAGCCTACTCCCGCTGCTGAGTGTGATATTAAAGCCAAAGCCGCGGCAGTGGCTGTCGCCATCGCGTTAACCGAACAACAAGCATCTCTTGCCCATCTATTCTCAGAGCCACCCACCGCGATTGTTTCAGCATGGCAGTTGGGCACAAGACAGTTGTATGAAAAACGGACACCGGTTGCTCGCAAGCCGCGCAAAATAGGATGACAAATGAAATATGTTGTGAACGTTGCAGACCACTATTATGAAGTGGAAATCGAAGATATCCGCGCGCGGCCCATTATTGCACGCGTGGATGGTCAGGAGTTTAAAGTCAGCCCTGAAGATGGCGCTACGCTTGCAATCCAAAAGGAAGGAAAGGGAATTAAGTCTGTTGAGTTGTCAAAGCAACCATCAAGTCCAAGTTCAACAACCAATGAGTTGACTGCACCTCTGCCGGGCACCGTAATCGAGCTCTTCGTAAGGACGGGCGATTATGTTGAAGCAGGTCAGGTTATGCTCGTTATCGAAGCGATGAAGATGAAGAACAGCATCCGCTCTACGCGCGCTGGAAAAATCACGGAAGTTTTAGTGAGCGCAGGCGAGACCGTGGCGCACAAACAGACCCTGGTGAGATTCGGATGAATGTCGCAGATTTACTTCCTGAATTATTAAAGGGAATACTACATTTCACATTGGGCAACGCAGTAATGATCGCTGTAGCGCTGGTCTTAATCTATCTGGCGGTCTTTAAAGAGATGGAGCCGGTGTTGTTGCTGCCAATTGGTTTCGGTTGTTTGCTTGCAAACATTCCTCTGGCAGGCATGACCGCCACCGAAGGCATGATGGGTGTGCTATATAAGGCAGGGATTGCAACTGAGTTGTTCCCATTATTGATCTTTGTGGGTATAGGTGCCATGATCGATTTCAGCCCGCTGCTTGCACAACCCAAGATGGCGTTGTTGGGTGCGGCAGGGCAATTCGGAATCTTCGGCACTTTGATACTGGCAATCTGGATTGGATTTCCGCTCAATCAAGCCGCGACCATTGGCGTGATTGGTGCAATTGACGGACCCACATCCATTTTCGTGGCGACAAAACTCGCGCCTGAGATACTCGCCCCAATCGCGGTTGCCGCCTATTCATATATGAGCCTGATCCCGATCATCCAGCCGCCACTGATGAAGTTATTGACAACGAAAAAAGAGCGCCTGATCCGAATGGAATACGCGCCTAAGCCTATTTCACAAAAGGCATTACTATTCTTCCCCGTTGTTCTCACGCTGGTGGTTGGCTTGCTCGTCCCAGAAGCGACGCCCCTCATTTCCATGCTGATGCTTGGAAATTTACTCAAAGCCTCAGGTGTGGTTGATCGTTTAAGCAAAGCTGCTCAAAATGAGATCATCAACATTGCAACGTTATTCCTGGGACTCGCAATCGGCGCGACCATGGGCGCAGCCAGTTTCCTGAATCTCGCCACGATCAAGATCCTGGGACTGGGTTTAATTGCTTTTGTGTTGGATACAGTCGCTGGTCTGCTCTTTGGTAAGTTGATGGCTGTGCTAAGTGGATATAAGATTAACCCGCTTATCGGCGCCTCAGGCATTTCTGCATTCCCCATGGCAGGACGCCTTGCCGCAAAAGTAGCAAATGATGAAGATCAGAACAATTTCATCTTGATGCATGCCATGGGCGCAAATACTGCTGGGCAATTGGGGAGTGTGATTGCAGGCGGAATATTGCTGGCGATTGTGAGTAAATTGATTTAAGAAAAACTTTCGCGCTGAGCGTAAACGAAGTGCACTTCGTCTACGCTCAGCGCGATGAAATCAAACTTCCGTAAAATAATTCTCTTCCACACCCTTCCAAGTCTCATCATGTAATTTCATATATTTCGTCAGTAATGGATGCACACGCGCCAACTCTTCATAGATTCTTTGTGCAATTCGTCGAATGGAAAAATGCGCGTTTGCTGCAGAGCGCAGTTGACAAAATGCAAACGCTTCACGTAAATTGAACTCTACCAGTACACGACGATTAAAGCCGTTGGGGACAACATACTGGGCGACATTCGGATTGAATTGATACAGCTTCTCATACATCTTGGTTGCGGATTGCAGCGCGGCTTCATATTGGGACCCAAAGCCTGCTTCAGTAATTAGACGCGGCGTCGCGTATCCTAGCCGCGTGGTGAGCTTCTGAGGCGTCTGCGTCATCATGCGGTGACGTTTGAATTCGGCATAGGCACCCTGATCCATGACCAAATCGAATGTATAGGTTGAATATTCCAGCTCTCGCAAAGGAACATCAAATTTGCCCAAACGTCCCAGCAAGGATTCAGCTAGTTTGGTCTTTTCCTCATCGTTTAGAAATTTGGTATAAGCCAATGCATCCGCATAGCTCATTTCGCCAAAACGATACAATGCCGCGGCAAGGACTTTCTCCTCACCTTCTTCGTCATAATTAATCAATGAACACCAATTACTTGGATTACGACTTACGAATTCCGACACCTGCACTTGCGTGCGTTGCAAGTGTTTTCGATTATCGAATCCTTTTATCGTTTCCACCAAATATGGCACAGCATCTGCATACTTCACAAGGGTTGGTGTTTCTCCCAATGCCACTTCCTTGACCTTCTCACCAATCTGGCGAACTTCTGCCAACTCGTGCGACAACATTTTACGGATCATATTCTCAAGAACGCGCGCGTTGGCTGTCATGCCCACGTTTGCAAGCGACGCCGCAGGCAAAATAAATCGACATACATCCACATACTTCGAGCGGATACGACGATCCCAGGCTTCCTCCTTCTCATTCTCGCGGCGCGGGAACTGCTCAAGGATGAGGCTTCGTACGGGTTCGAGCGAATCAGCATAGGTCTTGAACAAGAAACGGATCGTTTCTACATATTCATTGCAGAGGGAGTGCGCCACTTCGCGTAACTCAGGAGGAACAGTAAAGTCATCTGAGCCCCATTTTTGATAACGCGTCGATTTTTCCGTATAAGAGGCCAGCCGATTGCCCTCGATACTCTCGATGGCCAGGCGCGAAACATTTTCAAAGGCGATATGCAATATGGCATGTTCAGCCACCGAAGCATGACCGTATCCCACCACCCACTTCTCATGGAACTGTGCAGATTTTTCATCGCTGAGTTCTGCCGCAATCGCACGAAATGATTCAGGCGAGCGTGAGGTTTTGGCAAAGGCAACCGCGATCGTTTCCGGGCTAAGCGTGCGCGGCGAGAGCAAGTAAATTTCACGTTCAGGCATAGGGGTCTCCTCTGAAAAAGTCTGGCAAATTATAAAGGAAAAAGGAAAGACAAATGATTGTATTTTGATTCCGATCATGCTACACTTCCAAAATCAATTATCAATATCATTGAACTTGATGGAGCAAAAGCATTGGGCATTTACACGACAAAATCCAAATGGCAAAGAGCTTTACAACCTATTGTAGATTTCTGCGTGGCGCGACGTATCCATCCAAACACGTTTACCTACGGCGCGCTGATCTTGTCGCTGCTCGCGGCGCTTGCTCTATATTTTGCAGATACCAATAAAAACTGGCTGTGGATTGTCCCGCCTTGTGTCTTGATTCGCCTCTTACTCAATCTGATGGATGGGCAAGTGGCACGTGCGCTCAATCTTGCAGATGAATGGGGTGAAGTGAAAAACGAATTTGGGGACCGCATTGCAGATGCGATGATTTTTATTGCCATCGGATTAAGTGGATACTCAGAAACAGGATTAGCATTGGTCACTCTGACGTTAATCCTTCTGGTCTCCTATCTCGGTATTCTTGGGAAAGCCTTAAGCGGTCAACGTATATATGGAGGCGTATTTGGAAAAGGAGATCGTATGATCTCGCTTGCAGTTTTTACCCTTTATCCTGCATGGACAGGAAATCTTAACAGCTACAATTATTATCTTATTTTTGCCGGCCTCGCAGCATTTATCACGATCATTCAACGACTCAGGATCATTTATGCCAATCATCATCGCGCATAACCCGCTGGACAACCCTCTTTTCTGGCCAATACTTCGAATTACTGGTATTTTGTTTCTTTTTGGCTTTGGGCTGGTTTTGTTCTTCGCACGCAAAGACTTGAAGGTAGGCTTGAAAGGTGAACTGGGAAAGCGCTTCATTGGATGGCTGATTATTGCTCCCGTCTTTCTAATCGGTACTTTCGTAAAAGGACTGGTCGCCGCAATCATTCTCTTTATTTTCTTCTATCTTGTTCTTGCAGAATATATAAGAGTTGTTGGTGTGCAACGGCCCTATATCATGCATCTTTATATATTTGTACCGATTACATTCTTTGTTGCACAGTATTTCCCTGCACTGTACTCCGTCTTGCCAGCCGCCGCAATTCTTACTCTGACGCTTGTTCCCATTCTCACGCATCACATTGAGGATTTATATATTCAACTTTCATTCGCGGGGCGCGGCTATTTATATCTGGTCTGGTCAGTTGGTCACGTGATATTGATACAGCATCTGGCTGGAACAGGACTCATTATGATCACCGCTATCGGTGTAGCCTTAAGCGATGTGATGCAATACACCATCGGTAAATTGATTGGCAAACATATCATTGCACTAGAGGTAAATCCGCGCAAAGCCTGGGAGGGATTGATCGGTGATCTGCTTGGCGCAGGAATAGCAGTCTACTTGCTTCGCTTTGCCCTGCCCGCGGAATTTACCCTCATACATCAAATCATTCTGGCCATTCTCATCGGACTGGGTGCAGCCTGGGGCGATCTAATCAGTTCCATGATTAAGCGTGTCGCAGATGTAAAGGATTGGGGTCAGCTAATCCCCGGGCATGGAGGTTTATTAGACCGCGCCAACAGTATGGTTATCGTTTTCCCACTCGTCTACTATTTTTCCTACATCGTTCTTAGATATTTGAATTAGTATATTGAACGAATTCTCGATTCAATGAAAATTGAAATAAGATATGAACACGAAGTAAATGATTCCCCACATCAAAGCATAACTGCCCATAACGAGCTTCGTGTGTTTTTCGCAAAAAGTTCCAAACCACCTTCCTATTCCACCAAAGACCAGCACAACAGGCAAAAATCGTTCAAGACGCGCCGGAATGGTCATGAGCAGGAAATAAAGAAACGGAAGAGATTGCTCACCAGCCTGTGCAGCATAGATCTTATAAGGAGTGCCTTTTAATGGACCGGTTAGCACCGCAGTAAGCCCATAAGTATGTGTTTGATTGGCAACATCATTGACCAACGCTGAATCAATCAAAGGAACGCGAGTAAGAAACATATTTATCTCCGAAGGATTATTCATTGCAAGGATGTACATCACTGAACCGCCAAGCATTGCACCTATCAGTGCGGCTACCATTGCCGAGAGTCCTCGCCGCCAATCGAATAGCGCAACAAATCCCAGGTAAACATCAGGTACAATAAAGAACGCCGTAGCCTCGGCAAACCCCCACACAAAAGCAATAATGATTGACCATCTGGATTTTGCGTGACTGGACAAACGTACGTAAGATGAGTTTGATATTCCCACAGAATCATTCCTTATCTTATTATTCTATTAACACTTCGCGGGCAATCTCTACATCTTTCCAAATTTGATCCAGTAATTTCTCTACTGAATCAAATCTTAGCTCATCACGCAGGCGTGCAACAAACTCGAGCCGTACATCCTCTCCATAAATTACCTGACGAAAATCGAGCAGATGGGCTTCTACATTCGGTGATTGTTTATCAGGTGTAAACGTTGGATTGGTTCCAATGTTGATCGCCGCCTGATACTTTTTATCCTTCAAATAAGCCCAGCACGCATAAATTCCCTTTGCTGGAATCATTTTGTCATGTGAATACGAGATATTTGCAGTAGGCACATTGATTGTTCTTCCCCGCCCATCGCCGTGGATCACAGGTCCATGCAAAGAATAGGGATGTCCTAATAGGCGCGCGGCCTCCGCGACATTCCCAACCTCGATCAACTTACGGATTTCTGTGGACGAGATTACCCCGCTTTCATCGCTCAACGCTGATACCACTTCGACGCTGTATCCAAGTTCCGAGCCAATTTCCGTTAAACGCCTCGCATTCCCCTCGCGTCCCTTGCCCAGAGCAAAATCATAACCAATCAGTAAATGCTGGAGTCCAAGCTGGCGCGTCAGGCGCGACATAAAATCATAAGCAGTGACCGTTGAAAGTTGACGCGTGAACTGTTCCGTAATGACCACATCCACACCTAATTTCCCGAGCAGGTCGGCACGTTCATCAGGCAAGGTCAAACATTTAATTTCGTGCCCACTCAGAACAGAAGCAGGATGAGGATCGAACGTTAAAACAACAGCAGGCGCATCCTCCGCATGAGCGCCTGTTGTAAGCTTCTTGATAATTTCCTGATGGCCGCGATG
>DASWEH010000637.1:0-5347 GCA_036394895.1 Anaerolineales bacterium | reverse complement strand
GGAAACAGCAACGGATGAGTCTGTGAGCGGTTTTGTCCAAATCTCGCATGAACCAATTTGCTTGACGCGCTTTGCAGGGATTCCTAAGGTATCCTGATTCACATCCAGCACTTCGCGGTTCATCAGCAGAAACGCGGTGTCTGAATCCAGTTTGCGGACATCGCAGCCGATCATCAGCGGCGAGCAAGCCATGCACCATAGAGACATATGGGTTTGGTATTCAACGAACGACATGCCACTACCTGCGATCTGCCCTTTGCCCTTGAGCCCGACGACCAGCATGTCGAGATCATTCCAGCCGCCGGGGCCGCCGTATTCATGCAGCTCATTCGCGATGTCAATCGAAACGTCAATGCCAATGCTATACCAGCCATTCATCCAAATGTTGATCCAACTATCGTATACATCGCCTGAGACACGCCATATGTGACCGCCAATCTTTCGCCCCCACAAATGCGGACTTTGATTACCCCACTCGCATAATGAATATAGAAATTCGCGTCCCGTTTTGCGGAGAGCTTCACCCATGCGTGCATACCGCTCCATCGCTACGGATTGTTCCTGCGGCGCATTGCAATAATCGTATTTGAGGAAATCGATTCCCCACGCAGCCCAGAGATTGGCATCCTGTTCCTCAAAACCATAGCTGCCCGGGTAACCCGAGCAGGTTTTATCGGCAGCATCAGAATAAATACCAAATTTGAATCCCCTGCTGTGGACATAATCTGCCAGCGCTTTGATGCCATTGGGAAATTTCTCAGGGTCAGCGATCAGATCGCCATTGCCATCACGTTTATCTTTGATCGACCAGCAATCATCTATAACAATATAGTCGTATCCATAATCTTTGAGCCCTGTTGAAATCAGCGCATCTGCCGTTTCGCGAATCAGTGACTCATTGACCTTATGTCCGAATGTGTTCCATGAGTTCCAGCCCATTGGAGGGGTGGAGGCAATTAAGTTTGTTGAAGGTAACATGGTTTTCTCCAAAGGTAGTAAAGAAAGATGAACTCAGTCCGGAAGCGTTATATATTTCCGTCTCGGATGGATTCCCACGACTCCTGTGAAGAATCCCTGAATGGATTTCATATCCGCTTCGATATTTTCAGTGGGATGAAATACCTGCCCAATGCGAACGGTCTTGTGCTTGCCATCCACAACCGCCATGACAATGGGAATTCCTGCACTTTTGGCGATGTGATAAAAGCCGCGTTTCCATTCCACAACATGGTGACGCGTCCCTTCGGGAGCAATGGTCAGGATGAACTTCTCTGATTCGTTACTTACTTTCACCATTTGTTCCACCAAGCCAGTGGATTTTTTACGGTCCACGGGAACGCCGCCGCAATAGTAAAAGAACCATCCATACGGTGGGCGGAACAACTCTGCCTTGCCCATAAAGCGGACATTGGCTCGCAGGCTGAAGATCACCCCGAGGAACAGTACAAAATCCCAGTTGGAGGTATGTGGCGCGCCAATCAACACAAATTTTGGCAGGTTGGGGAGCTCTCCCTCTACACGCCACCCAGCTAATCGCATTATTGTTTTTGCAAAGTAATGATATATCCCGCTTAGAATAGGAGCGTTGAAAATTGTGGTTTTCATTTACAGCATTATAAAACCCCACGCCCCAATTTGTGTCTTGCAGAAAAAAATGGGGTTAAAGCTTTCGAACGCCACATAGTCTCATAGAAACGCTATTCCTCACTTATTTTATATTTTCTTTCAGCCACTCTACTATCGTTTTGTAATAATCCTGCTGATATCCTGGAGAGTAAGGTATTTCATTGAACAAGCCCTGAGTTGTTTCCTGTAAATTGTGGTCAGCGTTGGCGAGCATAACATAAGAAAAGTTCGACTTGCCTTGCGCAATGATTTCTTTTAGATTGCTTTCACTTTCGAAGGAAGGCAAACTTTTATCCTGGTCACCCCAAATCCACAAGCCGAGTTGTTTAAGGTTGGCGATTATGGGTGTTGAGTCAAATCCTGAATGTGGAGTGTCAGCAAGTCGTTTTGTGATCACCTCCTGTGAGTAATTATTTGCGCTCTCACCGTCATTCGTGTATGTGCTGAAAACGTCTTCGTGTCCTACCGATGTGACAGGACCTGAAAGGATAATGAAATAAGCAATATCTTCTGACTGTGACGCAGCCAGCGGAATCACCCAACCTGCCTGACTGAACCCGGTCAGCCCGATTTGATCAGCTTTGATTTCGGGTCGAGTTTTCAGATATTCGACACCCGCGATGGCATCCTGAGCGGTCAAATTGAGATTTCTTTCTGAAGCAGCCTCGACATAACTACCTTCTGACTCGCCAGCACCGCGTTTATCATACGTAAGGATCGCAATTCCATGACTTGCCATGAATGCGCTCATTTGTTGGCTACCAAAATTATCTTTTGTCCCAGGTTCGGAGCCATGCAAACTCATAATGGCTGGATAAGGTCCTGATGTCGCTGGCAGAGTCAAAAGTCCCGTCAGGTTGGTGCCATCTTCACTTGTGAAATGAACAATTTCTGATTGAAGGGCAAGACGATGCGCTAGTTCTGGGTCACTAAGTTCACCAGTATCGGGATTACGAGTTTGCCATGTCAGGCCCAACACATTTCCATTTGAGTCGCGCTGAAACGTGATCTGCTCTTTGAACGGATATCCTATAGCCCGCGCACTTCCCACCAGAAACGTATCATTTGCAATGGGATACAAAGCGCGGATCGCCCCTGTGCCAAAGTGCGTGACCATGAGTCCCTGCCCGAAAAAGTACAAACCTGAACTGTTGTATTCAGGCGCAAGATTGATGTGCAAAGACTCACCTGATTCAAATTGGTATGTGCCGAGAAAGTCATTTATCGATTCTTTGGTTTCGGAGAATAATGGCAATAATGTGAACGAGTCAGTTTGCCCGTTCTGTTCAGCCTGACCAATGATTTGAGAGCCATCATATCCCCCGGAAAAAGTCATTTCATGTTCGGCAGTCACTTTGAAAGAAATTTTTGAATCGAGGCGTTGAATGTTTTCAAACTCATATGTTTTTACTTTTGGCACGACGTTCAGTGTTCCGCTTGTCCCGTCCAAGTGGATGGTAATCGATTCAGTTGTACCATCTGCGTGAGTGATGCCTCCTGCCCAATCAGAAGGAACAGGGATTTGCAGAGATTGTGCTTGTGTTGGTTCAATGGTTGCGGTCGGTGTGGATTGGGGAGTGCAGGCCGAAAGGCTAATTATTGCCAGAATAAGCAAGAAACGGGACATTATTCATTCTCCTCATTTATAAAGCTTTCTTGGCTGTCACGTCCCTGTGCTTATAAACGAACCTATGTATAAAGTAAACCCCTCTTGCGAATTCTTTTCTGACAGCGCTCTTCCAATGTGGTAAGTGTGGTTTAATACCCTTATGGCTTTGAAGTCAAATCTTCGTTCTGCAATTTATCAAACTGAAAAGATTTTCCAGCGTGCTCGTTTTTCTTCGGTCGCCGCGCCGGAAATGGGCTGGCCCATCCTGCTTGGCATTTCGTTTCCCAAAAGCGGCACACATCTGCTCGATCAAATTTTGCTTGGCTTCAGCCGCGTGGCGCCTTTCTCCCGCCGCTTACATTCGTTCTATGCCGAATACGAAGGCGAAAGCGGGCGTAGGCGTATGCCCGAGCAAGCCTTAGCCTGGTTGGATTCTTTACGCCCCGGTGATATCACTTCCGCTCACCTTTTTGCCCGCGAGGAGGTTGTGAAACGCGTTTGTTCTTCTGCCTTCGTTCCCTATTTTATCTTTCGTGACCCGCGCGATGTCGTTGTCTCGCATGTTTTTTATGTGACGGATATGGAAGCGCGTCATGTCCACCATGATTACTTCGCTTCACTTCCCGATTTCGGCTCACGCCTCAAGGTCAGCATTTTAGGAAGACCGGATACAAATATCGAATTTCCGAATATCGCTGATCGTTTTGCTCCCTATCTTGGATGGCTCGATCAATCAGCTGTGATGAAAATCCACTTTGAAGATTTGATCAACGACCGCGTCGCGACATTGAACCGTATCATTGATCACTTCCTCGTCCGCGTTCCGCTCCAGACGCCCCGAGGGTTGATTCTCGAGTCCCTGGAGTCATCCATCAGCCCAAGCCGTTCTCCCACGTTCCGTTCGGGGAAAACTGGCGAATGGAAGAAGCACTTCACACAGGAGCATAAGAAGATTTTCAAAGATGTTGCTGGAGATTTGTTAGTGAAACTAGGATATGAGAAGGATCACGATTGGTAAAGGCGTAACAAAAGATTGAGAACAGAGAATGAAATGAAACCATCTAAAGCTTCATCCTTTTTCACTGATGTAAATATTTTATCGTTACTTGGCTTGGTGTTATTTCTCCTTCATATGTTCACTAATCACCAATACGGGTTTCATCAGGATGAATTGGTCGTGTTGGACAATGCCAACAACCTGGATTGGGGGTTTATTGAATATCCACCACTGACGCCATTTCTTGCACGCGTTGAATTGACATTATTTGGTCTTTCGCTTGTTAGCGCACGTACGTTTTCAGCGCTTGCGCAAAGCATTGTTATGGTTCTGACCGGCTTGATGGCGCGTGAGCTCGGCGGAAGACGATTGACTCAAGTTGTGGCAGCGCTGGCTGCAGCGATTGCACCGATCGCCTTGATCCAAGGTTCATTGATTCAATATGTCACATTTGATTTTCTTTGGTTGGTTCTGATTGCTTATCTGGTTATCCGATTATTGAAATCAGAAGACCCGCGCTGGTGGATTCCGATTGGCGTGGTGATCGGCTTGGGAATGATGACCAAGTACACCATGGTGATGTTCATTGCAGGCTTGGTGGGAGGCGTGTTGTTGACCGACGCGCGGCGCTATTTGCGGAGTCCATGCCTGTGGGGTGGCGTCGTATTATCACTGCTAATCTTCCTTCCTAACTTGATCTGGCAAATACAGCACAGTTTCATCTCACTGGAGTTTCTCTCGAGCATTCACAAGCGCGACGTTGCAATTGGCCGTGCCGAGGGATATCTTATCGAGCAGTTCCTCTTTTGCTCTAATCCGTTTTTTATCCCGTTTTGGGTGGCAGGATTGGTTTACTATTTCAGGAATGAAAATGGAAAGCGTTATCGTCTGATGGGCTGGATGTATGTCATCCCATTTCTGATCTATCTCATCACGCAGGGACGTTCTTACTATCTTGCACCTGCTTATCCCATGTTGATCGCCGCTGGTGCAGTCGTCTGGCAGGGATGGATGGACAGACTGTCCGTACAGAAGGCGCGCCTTATAAGGGGAGTCACCTGGACAGGTCTGGTCATCGGTGCCATTATTAGTGGAGCGCTAGCTTTGCCGATCGC
>DASWEH010000636.1:0-4450 GCA_036394895.1 Anaerolineales bacterium | reverse complement strand
AGGTTGAGCGACGCCGAATGCGAGGCAGAGCAGGCAAAAGGGCGCATCTTATCCATGGAGCAGGCTATTGAGTACGCCCTCAACCTGCCATTTGGCCCGCCGAAGCCCTTACAGAAAGGACTCGAGCCAATACAGGCATTGACTGAGCGCGAGCGCGGAGTCGTGACCCTGATCGCGCGCGGTCTGTCTAATGGCGAAATCGCAGATGAACTGGTTCTCAGCAAACGGACTGTCGAGCACCATATTGCTAACATCCTCTCCAAGCTTGGCTTCACGAATCGGGCGCAAATCGTCCGCTGGGCCATCGAAAATGGACTGACACACGCATCGAGGTAAGCTTTCCAGTAATCACAACCTAAATTGGATCACTCGGGCGGTTGTTCAACTCTGAACAGCCGATTTTTTGGTTTACCCAACAGCGCGAAATAGGTGTGCAGATAGGTACGCACACCCATGACAAATCGGAGCGTTTCTGTCAGAATTCAGATTAACAAAGGAGAGTTACCATGTCAGCAAATGTCAGTTTCGGCCAAAATTCACACTTCAAGATGGGATGGATCATCTTGCTTGTCATTGCCGCCTTAATGACCCTGGGTCACTTTGGCTTGATATTCTTTTTTATGGATGAACGCGTCCTGTTCGCCGGCTTGGCGGCCGCCAACCTCCACGCTTTCATCGCCATCTATACTGCGTTCCGTCGGGGCGAAAAATGGGCATGGGTTGTCACTTGGACGCTCCCCGGATTGGCTCTCCTCATCGCAGCCACCGTCCCCAGCATAGCGATTTATTACTATGGGGTCGCTGCCATATGCGTGTTGGGATTACTTTTTACAATGCGGGACTTCTATTCTCAGGCCAGATAACAAGTTGTTGGGCAGAGCCTCACGTTTGTCAAATTATGTTTCAGTGCCACAAGCTTTGTGATTGAAGGAGATGTCAAATGGTCGTGCTCTACTTGGGTTTATTAGGTCTTTTGGTCTTTTTTTGGAAGGGGTGATTTTGACGCTATGGCTGAAAAGGCATCTGTCCAAAGTGAATGCCGAAAAATCCAGCCGCATTATGCACTTTTTATTCTTTGCTGGGTTGGGCACACCGATTTCTATTAGCTTCTTTTACCCGGGTTTCACACACCTTGATGAACTTGTTGGTTTAGATCCACTGCCATTGAAACCTTTCTTTCTCATCACTGGCATACTTTTAGCGATACCAGGCTTATATTTCCTTGGGGTCTTCAATAAATCACTACGTGCTTTGGGAAGCGGAGCGAATGCATTCCGCCTGACAAAGCGAATAGTTGAACAAGATATTTACAAGTACACCCGCAATCCAATGTCACTCGGATATTATTTATTCGCTCTTGGCGTAGCTCTCATTTCAGGCTCAACGCTTTTAACGTTGTATGTCCTTTTGGGAATTATTCCTGCTCATCTTTTCTTCCTCAAATTCTTTGAAGAACTTGAGCTGGAACTTCGTTTTGGCGATTCCTACAAACAATATAAACAAAAAGTACCATTCCTGATTCCAAAATTATCTGCTGATTAATTAAAGGAAAGAGTGAGCATGTCAATCGAGCAAAACAAGTCCATCGTTCGTAAATACACTGAATTGACCAATGCAAGAGACCTGGATGCTGCCTTCGCCCATTTCAGTCCCAGCTTTGTCGACCATGCTGTTCGTCCAGGAATGCCACCGGGAATCCAGGGCACGCGATTATTTTTCAATATGATGTTCGCAGCTTTCCCTGATCTGCACGCGACAATCCAGGACATCATTGCCGAGGGAGATAAAGTCGTTGACCGGATGACCTGTGAAGGAACCCATCAAGGGATGTTCATGGGCGCACCGCCAACTGGCAAGCGCGTGAAGTGGTCTTTTATCGACATCAACCGGATCGTGGATGGCAAGGTCGTCGAACACTGGGCTGAGGTCGATACGATGGGCATAATGCAGCAGCTTGGCCTCGTTCCACCACCGTCAGGTCCTTGAACCAGGAAACAAAAGATGTGCCAACCGTTCCAATCAACTAAGGAGATTTTCAATGTTTGATATTGTAGGTGTTTTCATTATCATTGTTCTGATTACCTTGTTCGGGTACCTGACTACTCGCGCCTGGAAGTTGAAAAACGCCATGCTGAAATGGGGTGGTGTGATCATCGCCGGGCTGCTGACCTTGATATCAACCGCTCTGCTTGTATTGGCACTGGTTGGCTTTTACAAGCTAAACGAGCGGTTCGACAACCCGATCGCCAACGTCCAAGTGACGGGGACTGCCGCACAAATCGCTCGCGGCGAGCAACTGGCTCACATGTGCGTGAACTGCCACGCAACGGACAGCCAACTCCCGCTCTCTGGGACTGACATGGCGGCGAAGTTTCCTTTTCCGCCCTTGGGCACGCTCTACGCACCCAACCTCACACCCTCCGGCAACATCACCGACTGGACCGACGGTGAGGTCATTCGTGCCATCCGGGAGGGGGTGCACAAAAATGGCCGCTCACTACTCGTTATGCCGGCAGAGACTTTCCGGAATCTGAGCGATGATGATGTGCAGGCCCTGGTCGCCTACTTGCGTTCGCAGCCTGCTACCGGCGGACCCACCCCCAACAATAAATTTAACCTGCTCGGCGCGCTCTTCCTCAATCTGTCTGATTTTCGGACCGCGCAGCAACCGGAGGGCAGCGTGACCGCGCCCCAACCTGGAACGGCGGAATATGGCAAGTACATGGTGGATATTCTCGGGTGCCGGTTTTGCCACGGCGACCAACTTCAAGGCAAGTTGGACAATGGCCAGCCCGGCCCGCCCCCCGGCCCAAATCTCACCCTGATTGTGCCGAAGTGGACTGAAGACCAATTCATGACCTTCTTCAACACTGGCAAACTGCCCGGCGGAGGGACGGTGCCAATGCTCACACTACCAGCGGGTTTTCGGAGCCTCGCATGCCCTGGCCGACGGTACGCGCCGCTACCACCGATGAAGAACTGATGGCAATGTACGCGTATTTACACAACTTGCCGCTAGTGGAAGGTCCGGCCAAGTGAAAGAGCCGGTTCGGATCCCATTCAATATGGAGCTTTACTAACACATGGTTGGATATCCACCAATAATTCCGTCAGAGGTAAAAATGAATAGTTCTGTGAGACATATCGCCTTGTTTGTCCCCGATCTACGATCAGCTGAACGCTATTACCGATCGATATTTGACATGGAGCTAGTCGGACGTGAGACTGAACTTGCGGAATGACAGTGGTATACGCTTCCCTTCGACAAGGGTTGGGGTGAGGCAGAAGCGGCTGGCATCGAGCTCGGTATGGTCTTTCTTCGAAAGGATGACTTTGGTTTGGGATTGTTTAGAGGTATTGGGCCAGCGGGGCAAATTTATCTCATAGGCCTCAAGATGCCAATAGAGGAGATCGCCAAGGTTCGAGCTCGATTGCCGGGGATACGCAAATCAGTAAAGATAGACCTGATAGCCTTGAATTCCGCGATCCATACCTGATCACCTGGCAGATCGTTCTTCCTGAAAGTGATTTCCGCACAAGCGGTGAATTCGCAAACCGTTGGCTCAAGCTTTGATCGTTGATGTGTCATTACACCATCGGCCCGTCTATCTTTTGCTACCTTAAACCCAAGCAGCCGACTCGTTGCTCTCGTACCCGGCGCTTGCCATCTGTGGCATTGCTGGCTGGTTTCTGTCTGGACTATTCATGGCGACAGGAAATACCATGATTGGCTTGTGCTGGTATTGATAATTCACACTAGAAGGTATGGGCATGGACTCCGGCGATGACACTCCCATAGCTAAAGCCTATGGGTTTCAAACTTTCGTTAGCAACGTTGGCTTGTGTCCGAAGCTCTACTCCGTCCAAGTGGTCGGAGATACATCATGGTTTGCACTTGAACAAACCCATACGATCCATAGCGAGCGCGTGAGCAGATATTGCTTGCTCCATTAGCATCTCGATGGATCACAGCACCACAGCCAGGACAGACATAAACCCGTCCTCGTGGTGCACTGTTCTTTATCAACCTACAACAACTGCATGTACGTGTCGAATAGTCTTCTGGAATATAGCCAGTTCGCATCCCATACCCTGCGGATTTGTAGGCAATGTACTTCACAAACTGACCATGTGGCCATTGGCTGACCTTCTGGTTTGTGTCCCAAGATCAACGCCATCTTGTATATCCCGCACATCCCCGACCACAATCGACTTCACATCATTTGCCTGGCAGAACTCAACCGCCTGACGGCTGGCTTTGTGCAGGATGTCTCTCTGTTGACAATACATCTTCGCGCTAGCTTTGGCTTTACTTTTCTTCAGCCTGCGATGCCGTTTCGATCCTGGTTTGCAGTGAGAGATCAGAGCGTCCAGTGCGGCATGGCGCTTGTTGCGAAGTCGTTTGACCGAGCGCAATGCACGACCACTAACAACCAAAGCATCTCCTGCC
>DASWEH010000635.1:0-4688 GCA_036394895.1 Anaerolineales bacterium | reverse complement strand
CCTTCGTTCAGCCAGAAATCCTGCCAGGTGGCATTGGTCACCAGATTTCCAGTCCAGGCGTGGGCGAGTTCATGCGTGATCAGGGATAAGTAACCACGAGTGCCAAGAATGGCTGTTGGCGTCAGAAACGTGAGCCGCGGATTTTCCATCCCGCCATAAGGAAAGGAAGGCGGCAAGACCAATAGATCATATCTTCCCCATAAATAAGGACCAAGCAATTTCTCCGCCTCGACGATCTTGGTCTCGTTCTCTGCGAATTCCCAAGCCGCGGCTTCGATTGTTTCTGGCTCGGCATAGATCCCTGTGCGCGGACCTAATTCGCGGAAGGTTAGATTCCCTACTGCCAACGCGAACAAATAGGATGGGATTGGCTGTGGCATTTTGAAAAGGAACGTAGTGTGCTTCCCCTCCTGGATCTCAAGTTGCTCAGCCGCCATTGCGGCGACCAACTCCTGTGGGACTTCCACTTCGGCAGAATAAGTGAATCTTACGGACGGCGAATCCTGGCAGGGAAAGATACTGCGCGCATGGATCGCCTGACATTGACTGAATAGGAAGGGATGCTTTCCACCAACTGTTTGATTTGCACTGAGCCATTGTAAGGCGCGTGCTTCAGGTGATGTACGGAATTTCAATGTAAAAGTTGAGTCGCCCACAAACCCTTTCAACTGCAGGCGTTGTCCTAAAAATTCATCTTCGGGATCAAATTCCCATTCCAGTTCTTTATGATTCGTGCGTGCTTCCTTCAAATCGATTCTGAAAGAATCCAAAAAAAGAAAGCCATGAACTGGCTCTTGTAATTGATACTTGGCTTCGATATCAAATGTACGCGTGGAAAAATCAACGTGGATATGAAAGTCGATATGCTTAATCTTGCCTTGTGAAAGGTCAGTGTAGGAAGCTGGATCTTTGAATTCCATTTTTGATGCTCCGAAAAAAGATTTGTGTCATTACTTTGCCATCGCTTCGACTGCGTTCCTCGGAGAACACTCGTCGCTCCGCTCACTACAGTCCCGGTGCTTTTCGGGAGCGCGCAGAGTTCACAATGACGGGTTGTTATTTAACCGCACGCGCTACGCGCGCAAAATCTGCAAACAAACCATAGGCCGTTTCGATGGGTCCGCCTGCCATGCCTTCGCGCTCCGAGACAGTGATCGAATAATCGGGCAACACATCTGTGCGGAAGGATACACCTGTGGATGAATTCATCATTCCATATAACGGTGAGGCTGAATCGACAAGTTCCGGCACGACCCGTGCCTTGATCTGCTCTCCTGCTTTTTCAGCAGAGCAGACCAACTTATAGCGTTTGCCTTTTTCTTTGGCTCTGGCGATCATTTCAGATGTGATGCCGCGAATGCCCATAGGGTTTACTTGTTGTGGCGTGAATGGAGTATCCATCAAGACTGTAATCAGCGCCGCAACTTTGATCGCCGCGTCCCAGCCATCTACGTCATTGGTGGGATCTGTTTCTGCCACACCGACAGATTGGCAATATTTCACCGCATCCTCGTAGGATTCACCGTTTTCCATTCTCGAAAGAATAATATTGGTTGTTGCATTGAGAATCCCTTTGAAGGAAGAAAGTTCTGCAAGTGGAAAAGTCTCACGAAAAACAGAGAATACGGGTGAACCACCCAACACGGTTGACTCAAAACCGAATATTTTTCCTTTAGATTTTGCCAGCGCGGTCAATTCACGATAGCCATGGACAACCGGTCCCTTGTTGGCAGTGATGGCGTGCATGCCAAGTTCGAGCGCCGTGCGGATGTGATCGAGCGCAGGTTGACCCGTCTCTGTGTTGACAGGGGAATTCTCAAACATGACGTTGGCTTGTGAATGTTGAATCACAGAGAGGGAATCATTTACAGGGAAAGAAGAATGAGGAAAGATGGATTGTCCGCTTTCAACGAGTTCGAGGGCTTTGTTGATATCAAGTCCATCAGGATTGACTGCAAAGCCGTGTCGCCCTGTGGAAATACCTGTAAAGGAAAAAGTTACGTCATATTGTGATTTGAGCAAGTCCTGCTTGCGAAGCAGAAGCCGTGCCAGCGCGCGGGCAACATTTCCAAATCCGATCAGGGCGAGGTTGTAGTGCATAAGTTCTCCTGTGTTTCGTCATTGCGAGGAGCCGATGGTTGAGTAGGCGGTCTGCGAAGCGGTACGCCGTACACTGGCACCGTACGTGATTTGCTAGGCAAATCATGCAGGTGTCGAAACCTGAGGCGACGTGGCAATCTCTCATTGAGTTAAAGGTTACCTTGATACTGCGCTTCGTCTGCGTTCCTCGCTGCCGCTCAGCGCGAGGTTAGAGCGGCGGCCAAGGCATGGCGCGACGGTCGCGGGGCTGACGGGGAAAGGCTCCCTTTTTGCGAATCGATTCGGCCCGGGCAAGCAAAGCCGAGATCTCGCGCGGGCTGAGGTAGCGCTCAAGGTCCGTAAGCAGGCTGCGGCTGAGAGAAAGACAGGCAAGCAAATCCTGCGGAATCTTTTGCCCACTGAAATCCCAAAGCACAGTCCTCAATTTGTCATCTTCGTGGAAACAAATCCCGTGATCGATGGCGTAAAGTTTGTGCGTGCTAGTCTCAAAGAAAACATGACTGCCCTTTCGGTCGGCGTTGTTGCAGAGCAAATCAAAGAGCACAACAGGCTTGAGGAACTGTCTATCTTCTTCGCTGAAACTGAAATAGTGATATTCGGGATCGTAATCAATGAATTGCTGGAGTGAGCCCGCGCCATATGGGCCATCATCACGGAGTGTGGTAAATGGGACAATGTGAAAGCCAAGCGACTCGCTGACGAGATACGCGGCGACTTCACGTCCCGCCAACGTATTCGCAGGGAAATCCCAAAGGGGCTGTTCGCCGCGCAAGGGTTTGTAAACGGCGGGATAATCTTTGCCCTCGTGTTGGACAGTGACAAGAAACGTGTAGTTTGAACCAAAGGTGAATTGACCTTTGATCTCATAGGTGCCACATTGGAGGGCAGTTTGTAATTGCTTAATTTGGGAAATATTCATTAGGGGTCAAAAGTCGAATGTCAAACGTTAGACATTTGACGTTTGACATGATTAATGTTTGTATCCATTCTTCTTCGGGCAGAAATGTCCCTCAGGTTCCTCGGGCTGGCCGCATTGCGGACAAATGGGTCGCCCGCGCGAGATGACTTCCACGCCCCAGCGCGCCAGCATCCGCACCTGTGTGCGTGAAGCCCAAAAGCGGACCACCGCGGCGGTTTCGGCATCTTCCTCTTCTGTCAACAATTCCTTGACGAACAGCACCACCAGGTCACGGTCTTTGTCATAGCCAAGACCAATTTCGCCAACGCGAAAGAGCGGGTCCACAGGCGGGTTGATGCGCATCACTTCTTCCACGTAATCGCCTGAGGCTTCGGAAAGATCCGGATTCTGCTCATCCACTTGGGCGAGGAATTGTTCCACACCAATCGCCAGAGAATGCAGTTGCGCTTTTTCAATGATCACCGTGATCGTGCGCTGATCCTGGAAGGCTTGAATATAAAAAACTCGCTGACCTGGCTTGCCAATTGCGTCAGCGGTGAGATGGTCACAGGGGTCAACATCAATTTCAAAACGAGGCATAGGTACCTTTGCGAAAGGGAGTATACCAGTAAAGTATAATGCAATAATCTCGCCAAAGGAGATAAATATGTACGATAAAAAGAAAATAGATGAGCTAAAAGACTCAATCAAACACTGGGAGGAAACCTCTTTAAAGAAGGCTTTGTCTTCCCTGCCTGAACGCGCCGATCAATTCATCACGACTTCCTCCGAACCGATCAATCGCCTCTACACTCCGCTCGATGTAGCGGATATGGACTATGCTGCCTCGCTTGGACTTCCAGGAGAATATCCCTTCACACGCGGAGTCCACCCGACGCTTCATCGTTCCAAACTCTGGACGATGCGCATGTTCGCGGGCTTCGGCACCGCGGAGGAGACGAATTCGCGCTTCAAATATTTACTGGAACAGGGACAGACGGGTCTATCCATCGCGTTTGATCTGGCGACTCTCATGGGCTATGACACCGATCAGCCCGAGGCACTTGGAGAGTTTGGCAAGTGCGGCGTGGCAGTCTCTTCCTTGAAGGATATGGAAATTCTGCTCGATGGCATTCCACTCGACAAAGTATCCACAAGCATGACGATCAATTCGCCCGCCGCGATCATCTGGGCAATGTATATTGCCGCAGCGGAGAACAAAGGTGTCCGCAGCGATCAACTGCGCGGCACCATTCAAAACGATATTCTCAAGGAATTTATCGCCCAAAAGGAATATATCTTCCCGCCTGAACCCTCGATGAGACTCGTCGTCGACACGATGGAATTTGGCGCGCAGAGAGTGCCACAGTGGAATACGATTTCCATTTCTGGTTATCACATCCGTGAAGCAGGCTCTACTGCCGCGCAGGAACTGGCATTCACGCTCGGCGATGGACTGGAATATGTGCGTTGGGGCATTGCCCGCGGCATGGACATCGATGAGTTCGCACCGCGCCTTTCCTTCTTCTTCAATGCCCACAATGATTTCTTCGAAGAGATTGCCAAATACCGCGCTGCCCGTCGTATTTGGGCGCGTGAGATGCGCGAAACGTTCAAAGCAAAGAATCCGCGTTCGTGGCTGTTACGTTTTCATACACAAACGGCTGGCGTCAGCCTCACCGCACAACAA
>DASWEH010000634.1:0-2812 GCA_036394895.1 Anaerolineales bacterium | reverse complement strand
CCCCCGGTTTTGGGAGTTAATTTTTGAAGTCAATTTAGGCTCAAATTGAATAATTATCTGACTTCTCCTCTCCAACCCTTGTGCCGAACGTGACTTTTATAGCGTAGTCACGCGATTTGACCTGTCCCTGCACGTTTCTCGCGGGATGTAGGTCTGCTCAGCCAACCCAGATGTTTCCACCCCGCTAACACGGGATCTTCGACAGCCGAGGCCGCTTAGGATGGCTCTCGGCTGTGTGTGTTTAATGAAGAAGATTACAGCAATAGAGGTACAAAAAAGAACCCCGAACCGGGTAAACATTTACCTGGATGGAGAATTCGCCTTCGGGCTGGCACGCATCGTCGCCGCGTGGCTGAGAACGGGTCAGGAACTAAGCGAAGAGAAGATCGAGCAGTTGCAGGCTGAGGATGCGCGTGAGCGGGCATTCCAGCAAGCCATGCTCTTCCTGAGCTACCGGGCCCGTTCCGAATCCGAGATCCGGCAGAACCTCCGCAAGCACGAAATTCCTGAGCCGGTCATCGAGCAGACGCTCGAACGGCTAAGACAGGATGGGCTTGCAAACGACAATCAATTTGCTCGCGCGTGGGTGGAAAACAGAACTATGTTTCGCCCGCGCAGCCGTCGGTTGATGGCTATGGAACTTCGCCAAAAGGGACTCAACGAGGAAGCCGTTTCCTCCGCCGTGGAAAGTGTGGATGATGAATCGCTCGCTTATGAAGCAGCCCAAAAAAGGGCAACCCGATTCAAAGGTCTGGAATGGAATGAGTTCCGCAAAAAATTAAGCGATTTTCTGGCCCGCCGCGGATTTTCTTACTCTGTGATTGCGCCTGTCGTTAATCGTATTTGGAACGAGGCGTACAAAGATGAACAACACTACGAAGAAGAGGACTTAACATGAACCCGATCGATTGGATCATAGGGATAGTTTTTCTAGGAGTGGGCGCTGCTGCTGGTTATTTTTTTCATCGTTATCAGGCTGAGGTCTTACGCCGGAATCAACAGGAGAAGGCTGATAGCATTTTAAGAGGTGCCAGTGAGCAGGCCCGCCTGATCGAAAGTCAGGCACGTGAGAATGCCGTCAAAATCGTGCAAGCCGCCGAAGCGGAAATCAAAGAACGGCGCATCGAACTCAACAAGGAGACAGACCGGCTCGACAAACGTCGCTCTGAACTGGACAGCCGCGTGGATCGACTCGAACAGCGTGAACAGACTCTCAATAAGCGCCAGTCACAAATTGATCGACGCGGGAATGAGATCGATAAGCTCTATGAAGAACAAGTCAAGAAACTTGAATTCATCGCCCAGATGACGCCGGACGATGCAAAGAAAGAGTTATTTGCCGCCGTTGAAAAGGAAGCTCGCGGCGATATGGCTCGCATCATCCGCCAGATCGAAGCCGAGGCGCGTGAAGAGGGTGAAAAGCGCGCTCGTAAGTTGATCGCAGACGCCATTCAGCGGGTTGCCTCGGAGCATGTAGCCGAAGTGACGCGTGCAGTTGTGACTCTGCCCAACGAAGAGATGAAGGGACGCATCGTTGGGCGCAATGGACGCAACATCAAAGCCTTTGAGCAGGCCGCCGGTGTTGACGTAATCGTTGACGACACTCCCGATTTTGTAACGATTTCATGCTTCGACTCAGTCCGTCGTGAAATCGGTCGCCGTGCATTGGCGAAATTGATCCTGGATGGTCGGATCCATCCTGCCCACATTGAGAAAATTGTGGAGGATGAAACCAGGGCTGTCGAAAAAATCATTAACGAAGCAGGGGAACAAGCGGCTTATGAGGCCAGTATCACAGGCCTGCACCCAGAAGTCCTGCGCATGATGGGACGCCTCAAATTCCGAACTTCCTACGGGCAAAACCAGCTCGCCCATGCCGTGGAAGTTTCTAAATTGGCTGGCATCCTTGCGGCAGAAATTGGGGCAAATGTGGAGCAGGCAAAACAAGGTGGATTCCTCCACGATATTGGCAAGGCAATGGACCATAATCAGGAAGGCACGCATGCCAAACTCGGCGCGGAATACTGCCGGCGCTATGGTGTGAATTCTATAGTTGTGAATGCCATCGAATCGCACCACCACGAAGTTGACCAACTCACCGTGGAAGCGATCATAGCCGAAGCCGCAGATGCCATCTCTGGCGCGCGTCCCGGTGCACGCCGCGAAGACCTGGAAGCCTATATCAAGCGGATCCGTTCGCTCGAAGAAATGTCTATGTCGTTCGAGGGTGTGCAACAAGCCTTCGCCATCCAGGCTGGACGTGAGGTACGCATTATCGTCAAACCAGATGCCATCGATGACCTCGCCTCTGCCAGGCTGGCGCGCGACGTTGCCAAGAAAATCGAAGAGACGATGCAATATCCGGGACAGATTCGCGTTACTGTGATACGCGAGACAAGAGCAACAGAGATCGCAAAATGAACGTACACAAGGCGCGGCCTACCGGCCGCGCCTTGCTTTTAAGGAACTGCAGTGATCCATTCCTTTATCTCTCACCTGGAATGTTCAAAATGCCATAAGGAATATTCCCATTACGAGATCCAAACCTTCTGTCCTGACTGTAAAGCCACTTTATTGCCCAGATACGATCTTGACGCTGCACGAGAAAAAGTTGACCGTGCTGAAATGTCTCGACGCAAAAAAGGGATGTGGCGCTGGCATGAACTGCTTCCTGTTCTCGATGTGAAAAATCAAGTCTTTCTTGGCGAAGGAGACACTCCCCTGCTCTCCTTGCCTCGGCTGGAAAAAGGTCTGGGACTTTCCAACCTTTATGTAAAGGATGAAAGCAGCAATCCAACTGGCTCTTTCAAAG
>DASWEH010000633.1:0-4192 GCA_036394895.1 Anaerolineales bacterium | reverse complement strand
TCAACGCAATGAGTATTTTGCAAGCGACCAGCCGCCTCTGCCAGCCTCGCAGGATCTTTTGCGGCGTGTCAATATCGATACATGGACGGGTTTGATTGCTGGCGACGCGTGCAAGGATTTTGTTAAAGACGAGCTGGTCATGAACGTGAGCGACAAATCGGGACGCCAATGGCTGAAAACCGGACAAGGTAAAGATTGGCTTGAATCTCATGATATGCCGCGCAATCCGTTCTTTGCGCCGGATAAAGAATGCAGTGGCTCTGACCCGCACCCAGTCCTTGAGTTCAGCAATCTTAACGATAGCACAGTCGTTACCGAACCAACACTTCCCATCAATGGTGTGATCGACGTCAAGAATGGCGGCTTCACAGGCTGGCGGCTTGAATATGGCGCCGGGCAGGATCCATCCGAGTGGAATATGCTGGCACAGGGAACAAATTCCTTTCCCACTTCCTCTTTGATCTATACCTGGGATATGCAGGGAATCCAGGATAACAAGATCACACTGCGACTCTATCTTTCGAATGGAGAGGATAATTACGCGGAACGCAAGGTTACCATTACTCTCAACCTGCCTACTCCAACCCCGCTGCCCACGGAGACACCAAGCCCAACTTCCTTCCCGCCAACTGAGATTCCTACAGACACCTCAGTTCCTATCATCCCGACAGAAACGCCGACTCAGTTCCCCACGGAAACGCCAACAGTAGCAGCGCCAGTAACTCCATAAACTAAATCACCCCGCCATAGCTAGCGGGGTGATTTTTCTGTCCTGTAAAATTATTTATCAACCGGTTGGGAAACCGGCGTCGACGCTGAGGCGGGTGCTCGCCGGGACTGATCGTCTTTTACGGCTTGAATACCGTTGTTTACCTGGTTCGTAATTCTATCCAATTCAGCCTGGAGCTGTGTTAAGCTGTCGATCACGTAATCATCCGCATCCGCCCGAATGCCTTCTGCTTCGGCGCGCGCCTGCGCAAGGATTTGATCGGCGCGCCTCTGAGCTTCCTGCATGATGATATCTTTTCCCACCAATTGATCGGATTTTTGGCGGGCGATCTCAAGGGTACGATTGGCTTCTTCCTGCGCCTGTGCCAACACCCGGTCGCGTTGACCGAGCAGTTGTTGGGCCTTCTTTACTTCCTCGGGGATCGCGATGCGCATCTGGTCGATGATATCGAGCATACGGTCTTCATCCACCATCACATTGCGAGTGAGCGGGATGGCTTTGCTCTCATTGAATAACTCTTCCAATCGGTCAATTAGTTGCAGGATATCCATAACAGCCTCCGTTCCACGGATGATTCTAATTCTATCGCATTTTTAATCACGCAACGCGTTCGGTACGGCATGTCCATCACCCAGATTCAATACTTTTTTTTTCAACGCCTCATTAACATGAGTTGGCACCATGCTGGAAACATCCCCTCCCAGGGAGGCGATTTCTTTGACGGTACTCGAGGAAAGGAAGGTATGCTCTTCTGCAGTGATAAACGCGACCGTTTCAATATCTCTGGCAAGACGCTGATTCGCCAATCCCATGCGAAACTCAAACTCAAAATCGGAGAATACACGCAGACCACGCACGATCACCTGCGCATCTATTTCGCGTGCGAACTCTACGGTGAGACCGCTATAGCCAGTCACTTTGATTTTGGGGTTGCTGTAGAATGCTTCGCGAACCAGTTCCATGCGTTCTTCCGGTGAAAACATCAACGATTTCAGTGGCTTGTCATAGACAGCCATCACCACTTCATCAAAGAGACGCGCCGCTCGCGAGGCAATATCAATATGACCATGGTGAATGGGATCGAACGTCCCTGGGAACAATGCTCTGACCATATATAGTCTGCTAGTCCTTTGTCTTCTAGGTTTCTAGTCTTCCATCATATTGACATTCGCTTGGTCACCTATGACTAGTAGACGAGTAACCAAACGACTAGCTAACGATTGAACGCCTAAACTACTCAACTAACATCCCCTTTTCCATCGCCCCAGAATCTTCCAAAGGCTTCTGCCAGCAGAGCATGTTCTGGTTGATGTAGATAAGGATCGCTCTCGAATAACTTTTGTGCTTGTACACGCGCCTTCTCGATCAATTTAACATCTGTGATACTTGCCATGCGCAATCCGCTGGAATAACCCGATTGGCGTGTGCCCAGAAATTCGCCCGGACCGCGCTGCTGAAGATCCTTTTCTGCCAGCACAAAGCCATCGTTAGACTCGGACATAGCCCGCAATCGCTCATTTTCGGCGGCATCTTCATGGGTAGGGATCAACAAACAATAGGATTGATCTGACCCGCGCCCGACCCGCCCGCGTAATTGATGCAGTTGCGCCAGGCCAAACCGGTCCGCGCCCTCGATCAGCATTACCGTTGCATTCGGCACATCCACGCCGACCTCAATCACAGTTGTGGACACGAGAATGTTGTATCGTCTATCACGGAACTTGAGCATGGTCTCGTCTTTTTCCTGCGGGCGCATACGTCCATGCAGAAGACCCAATTTCAGGTCAGGGAAGACTTCCTTCGAAAGAGTTTCGTAATCATCTACCGCCGCCCGCGCTTCGATTTTGTCGCTCTCTTCAATCAACGGATAAATGATAAACGCCTGCTTGCCAGCTTTGATCTGTCCGCGCAACAGCGTGAAGGCGCGCTCACGTTCCTGCGGCCGAAGCACATAGGTGTTCACAGGCATACGTCCGGCTGGCATTTCATCGATGATGGATAAATCCAAGTCGCCATACAAGGTCAGTGCCAGTGAACGAGGGATTGGGGTCGCGGTCATGACCAACAGATGTGGATTGGTTCCTTTCGTACGCAATGCGGCACGCTGCTCCACGCCAAAGCGATGTTGCTCATCGATCACTGCAAACTGCAGATCCTGGAAAGCAACCGGCTCTTCAATAATGGCATGAGTCCCAATGACGATTTTGATCGAGCCATCTGCCAAACCAGCTCGGATCACGTCTTTCTCAGGCTCAGGGGTATCGCCAACCAACAAACGAATTTGATTCTCTTGCAGGATTCCATTTTCGCCTGTGAGTAAACGTGTGAAGTTGCGATAGTGTTGCTCCGCCAAGATAGAGGTGGGAGCCATGATCGCGGCTTGCGCGCCATTCGTAGTGATGATACCAGCGGCTAAAGCCGCTACTACGGTTTTGCCCGAACCCACATCGCCTTGCAGGAGCCGGTTCATCGGCTTGCCGGAGTCCAAGTCCGCGCGGATGTCTTTGAGCGCGTTTTGTTGGGCATTGGTCAGGGTGAAGGGAAGGCTCTTTAAGCGCGCCTCCAGCCACTCATCTAAGACAGGAAACCGCCTTGCTTCTACAGACTTCCAATCGATCTTTTGGCGAAGCACTCCCATTTGCAGGTAAAAGATCTCGTCGAAGGCAAGTCGTTCCCGGGCGGCTTTGAGTTTTTCCTGCGTATCAGGGAAGTGCACTTGCATCAAGGCTTCAGGCAATGTCATCAGGCGCGCCGAGGAACGCGTGCTTTCAGGCAGCGCGTCGACCACTTTGGGTGCCCAATATTCAACGACTTGTTTCATGACATTGCGCAGCCATTTTTGTGCGATGCGCTCGGTCAATGAATAAACAGGCACAATGCGATTGGTGTGCAGGCTCTCCACTTCCACAGGTTCCCAATCTGGGCTGTTCATCACAAGGCGACCGAGATATTGATCGACCTTGCCTGAAACGGAAATAGCATCGCCTGATTTGAAGCGATTTGACAGCCAGGGTTGATTGAAAAAGGACAGGCGCAATCCAGCCGTTCCATCACTGATGATCACTTCAATGATCGAAGCTTTGCCACCTCGTATTGGGTGTGAGGTTACGGTTTGGATCGTACCAATGACAGTCACCTGCTCGCCGTAAAACAGATCTTTAATCGGCTTGAGTTGTGAATAATCGTCGTAACGACGAGGATAGTAATAGAGCATATCACCGAGCGTTTGCATGCCCAGCTTGCTAAGCGTCTCCGCGTGGCGAGGACCAATGCCCTGAAGCACGGTCAGCTTTGCATCCAGCGCGGCAGGCGTAGCAGAGGTCTTTGCACCCGGTGTCACTTCAGAACGCGGCGGTGGCGCAGGACGTTGATGGCGTTCCTGTTTTTGAATTTCAGGTTGATCTGATTCCGTTGAATATTGTGCCGGGCGCGGCTTCTGTTCAGCCGCTTCTGCTTGCCCTT
>DASWEH010000632.1:0-8354 GCA_036394895.1 Anaerolineales bacterium | reverse complement strand
CGCTTTCAAACCGAAACCACCTATCATTGCGCCCATGGCGAAATCCATTTTTTCAACAAGATCCTGGATCGGAAACCTTTCGAGTACGTTTCGCTCGAACAAAACATTAGCGTGGGAATCAAACTTGTTCAAACCAGGCGCGTTCATGAATCGCCGAGCGGCACAAAACTCATCTTTCATTTACGCAAGCCGCCCGACATTCCCATCACAGACGAATTAACAAGATTCGTCATTGAAGCGTACAATCAGGCTGTGACGGGACTGATAAAGCAGCTCGATAAGGATTTTAATCCACAAGCAACGGATGGAAACATTGCCTCCACACTCGGCGGATAAAAGGCAGCGTTGTGATTATCATGTCACACCTGCCCTGGTACGGCTTAAGCCGCACGGTGCCAGGGACAACATGTGGGTGAAGGTCAACGCGCTGCGGGAGTTAGTTTTAGATTGAACAGAAAGGAATTCGTCCACATGTCCGCTAAAAAAGCAGATATCGAGAGCGCAAAAGCAGCCATCCAGGCACTCAATCTGCAATGGGAAATAAACTTTGAAAATCACGACGCGGCTGGTTTGGTTGCTCTATTCACAGAGGACTGCGTCCGAATGCCACAAAGTGGTCCCGCCACGGTGGGTCGCCTCGCACTGGAAGCGGCGTATCGGCAGGATTTCGCTGAGGTTTGGAAAACCCAGGCGAAAGTGAGGCTCAAGGCAGAAGAAGTAATCATATCGGGAGAGTATGCCTTTGCACGCGGCGCCGACACATTAGTACAAGATGACAGGCAGATGGAAGAGCCAGGCAAGTGGCTATTCATCTATCGCCGGCAACCGGACGGCACCTGGAAGTATCATTGGATCACCTTCAATAGTAATGAGTAGTAATTGAAGGTCAACGTGCTGCGGGAGTTACAATCCACCACGAGAGAGGAATTGCGCCCGCTTTCTGGGGGGACGCTGACATCGTCCCCGAGCGTAGTGAGTGGGATGCCGTCCAACTTGGTTAAGGTGTTCAAAGGAGAATTATGGTGGCAAAGGTACAAACCCTAAAGGCGTCGCGTGGCGCCTTGGCGACATTTCCTTCGTTATCGGTCGCCATGTCAGGCAAGACTGTTTTACCTCTCGGGACGAAGGTCAGTGGGAAAAACCTTTAGGGTCTATTGAAAAAGGATAAACCGATGAAAACCAATTCTCTGAATGTTCCAAAATCCATGCAGGCATTGTATAGTGAAATCACTGCCATTAGCGATGCCTTTTGTAAAGAACATCTCAACGATGAATACAGAGATATGGCGCGCAAGATGGCGGCAACCCTGGCACGCAAGCGTCCTTCCCCGCTGGTCAATGGACGCGCCAACTCGTGGGCGGCTGGTATTTTATATACACTTGGACAAGTGAATTTCCTGTTCGATAAATCTCAGTCCCCGCACATGCGTGCTGACGAACTGTGTAAAAGAATTGGCGTGTCACAGCAAACTGCCAGCGGACGCGCACAAAAAATCCGTGAGATACTGGATATTTTCCAAATGCATCCCGATTGGACATTACCTAGCCGAGTTGACCATAATCCATTGATTTGGATATTGAGTGTCAATGGTTATATGGTAGACATAAGGAGTATGCCGCGAGAGGCACAGGTTGTGGCTTTTGAAAAAGGACTCATACCCTATATCCCTGCGGATCGCGAAGATAGCCATGATGCGGACAACTCGTAGAGCGGTGAAGGTCAATGCGCTGCGGGAGTGGTGCTCGAGTAGGGTGAGTACGCGAAGCGTCTCGCCCGTACACTTGCACCGCACGATTTGCTATGAAATGCTAAGGCATTTCAAAAATCGAGTGCAGGTGTCGAGGCTCAGTCCATGAGTGGGGAAGCTATTGAATACAATTGCTTTGTGTACCCTGGAAAATAACAAAAGGTGATTTAGCCATGAAGAATCTATCATCCAAGTCATTTCAAACCCGAGCCGTGCATGCCGGTGAACGCGTGCCGTCTGCCGATTACACACCAGTAGCCACGCCAATCTGGCCCACCGTTGGATACCTGTACGAAAGCATGGACGATCTGGATGCTGTCTTTGCCGGCAGCAAACGGGGCCAGGTCTATCTGCGTTATTCAAACCCCACCGTGGAAGCCTTTGAGACTGCAGTTGCCGATCTGGAGATGGCAGAAGCCGCGCAGGCATACGGCTCCGGAATGGCAGCCATCCATGCGTCGCTGTTGGCGGCTGGAGTAAAAGCGGGCGCCTCGGTCGTTGCCGCACTGGATGTCTACGGTGCCACCTTTTCCCTTTTTCGTTCCTTATTCAAAAGCCTGGGTGTCAATATCCGCATGGTAAACGTCTCTGATCATGCTGAGGTTGAGATCGCTTTAAAAGAAACAGGGGCGGTCGTGCTCTACGTAGAATCAATTTCCAACCCCCTGCTCAAGGTAGCCGATATTCCAACTCTGGCAAGCCTTGCACATCGACACAGCGCGTCGCTGTTGGTGGATAATACGTTTGCCTCATCCTATCTGCTCAACCCGTTCAGGCACGGCGCGGACTTTGTTATCCATAGCGCCACGAAATATCTTTCAGGTCATGGGGATGTGTTGGCGGGCGTGGTCGCGACCTCCCAAGAGAACAAAAGCAAACTTTTCGAGCTGAATAAACTGGTCGGCGGTGTGCTGGGTCCATTTGAAGCGTGGCTGGCTTTGCGGGGCTTGAAGACCCTGCCGCTGCGCATGAAACAGCAATGTCAAAACGCGCAACAAGTCGCTGAATGGCTTACGAAACATCCGCGCGTCAAAAAAGTTAACTACCCCGGGCTTGCAGATCACCCTCAATACACACTGGCAAAGAATTTATTTGAAGAGCGAGGCTGCGGCGGCGTGCTTTCCTTTGAAATCGACGGTGCCGATAAAGCCCAGGTCTATCGCTTCATGGAGTCCCTGACGATTTGTCTGCCCGCCACCACGCTCGGTGATGTGTATTCACTTGTATTGCATCCAGCCACCTCCTCACACCGCAGTCTCACCGCCGAGGAACGAGCCCGCGTCGGGATTTCCGATGGGCTGGTGCGCTTGTCTGCGGGTATTGAATCCGCGGACGATATTTTGTCCGATCTGGAATCAGCACTGTCGCAGTCATGAGCCCGCACGTAGTCCCCATAGCGCAGCGTAGTGGGAGACAGGCACATTTAAGAGAGAATTATGAAAGTTATTGTAGAGGCAATTGTGAAAATAAAAGAACATCGAGAGGAGTTCGTCCATGTCTGATAACACCAAAATCCTTGTTAGAAATGCCAGAGATCAAGACATTCCTGCAGTTGTCGAAATCGATGCTGAGGCTTTCTCCCCTTTCGGGACCGCTGAAAAGCCAGAAACGTTTCAGCACCGGCTGACGGCCTTCCCGGACGGTTTTATTATTCTGATAGCAGATAATGAAATTGCAGGCTTTGGTTGTTCGGAAAAATGGCTGACTGAGCGCGAGCCGGGCTTAGACGAGAATCCCTTAGCGTCCCACCAACCTGATGGCAGAGTATTTTGTATCACAGCTATGGCTGTCAAAACGAAATATCGGGGGAGAGGCTATAGTTTACTTGTACTTGATAAGCTTATTGAGATTGCCCACAGAGAAGGTTGTAGGAAAATTGTTTTAGGGACAACACATGCCCAAGATTTGTATCTAAAACGAGGCTTCAAGACGGTTCAAAATCGCACTGAACGTGGAATTTCATTGGATGTTATGTCCCTCGATATAGAATCCTATGGCGGGAAGGCGTGAACAGCGGCGCATAGCGGTGTGGGCCAAGGTCTTGTTGAGGATAGGCTGGATCAGGTGCTACAATTCCAGCCAGGTAATAAGACATGCATAAGACCAAACCATTCGAAATCATCGCTGTGCAGTTTCGGATTTCCAGGGAAAGCGCCAAGTATTTCCTGGTCCGTGTTCAGAAGAGTTTCAAGACAGAGAAGCCGCCCCATCAATTGATCCTTGAGTTCATGAATGGACAGAATTTTGAGTCTCTGCCGAAACCCCATCAGGTTGCAACGATGATGAATGAAAGCGGCGTCTGGGTCCACCCCTTGAACCCTGAGCCTCCCGGCCTCATCCCTTCGGGTGAAGAGGATATCCATGGCGAATGAACAGCCCAATAATCCTTTACACGGAATTACTGTTGGGACGAAGCAATCCTCCGTTACAAGAGGAGATTGCTTCCTTTCAGGATGCTTCGCAATCGCTGCCGCTCGCACACCTGCCCTGGTACGGCTTAAGCCGCACGGTGCCAGGGACGACATGTGGGCGAGCGTCAACGCGCTGCGGGGGAGAATTATGATTATCATGTCACACCCACACTTGCGGTTGCGCGGATGGACGCTATGGCTGCAGATGCATAGCCCATGGTATGTGGTTTCAATCTTGGCAAGGGAGCAGATAAGAATGGGTTCCATTTTTATGAGTTACTCTAAAAAGTCCCGACACTCCCTGGCACCGTCCGCCAGTCACTCAGCCATTCAAAAGTGCTACAATAAAAATATAGAGACCCTACGCGCTCAGGAGCGTAATAATGAGTAAAGAAGATGATGTTCGCGAGATCCTCAATGAAGCTGTGCAGGAGATCGCACAGGCGCAAAACAACCCGCGCACGTGGCTTTCATGGATAGTCTACTTGCTGGCGCGGCTTGAGGACCAGGCTGCCAAGGCGAGCACTGCCAATCGAGAGTCCTATATGGAAATGCTCGCCGCCCTGCAGAATGAAATCAGGAACCGCACCCGCACAGGGGGTTGGAACTAAGAAAATCCGCTCTTTAGTCACTCATCTGGATAGCTCGTCATTCGAGCCTCGCGAGGCGGAGAGGCAAGCGCCGTGCTGACTGGCATACCTGTGTAGAAGTATTGAAGGGGTCGTTTGCTTCATTTCTGAATGCGAGTTTCGAAGGATAAACAATGAATGTTCGATTAGGCATCTACGAGATTTTTTCCAGGATCGTGCCGGGTGGGGTTTATCTCGTAGCCATTTGGCAATTGTTGACCATTTTGGGGATAGTCACAATCGATTTTCAGACAATTAATAGCCTTTCCATCATTGCCTCCATTGGCTTGATTGTCGTTGCCTATATTCTGGGCGGAGCATTGGATAACCTGGCACTGATTCTGTTTCGATTATTTGAAAAGCCAGGGTTTAGTGCCAGGTCGTTTGTTGAATTTAAGAAGTAACACCAGGATCGTTGGATGATTGATTTTAAAGATGAGGACTGGCCCATTTTGCTAGCCTATATTCGAACAAAAAACTTGGAATTAGCGAGTGAAATTGACCGACATAATGCAATTTCCATCATGTCACGAAATATCGGCACAGGTCTCATGCTTATCGCAGGGAATAGCCTGATCCAGTTTTTTGTGTCTCAGGACTTCATTCAAATGTTTATATGTATTATTATGCTGATCCTGTCGGTTCTGAGCATTCGGGAGGCAGTAAAATTTCGAGGCTGGTTTTATGACCGCATTTATGAAACCGTTCTTGCCTATCGAATTGATCTGGAAAAATCAATCAAACCAGTGATCACTTCGGCAAAGAAACGAAACGCTAAAACCAAGGCGGAGAATCTTTTATGAAAATCAAAAGCGTTTCAGGAATCACCTATTTTGTAAAAAACCTCAACAAAACCGCCTCATTCTATGAGGCTCTGGGGTTCGAAATCAGAAAGAGGGAGTCAAATCACATCACAGTCTACTCCAATTGGTTTTGGATTGATTTCGTTGCCATTGGTAAGGACGAACGAACCAAGTCTAAAGCAGGTGTAGAGTTATCTAACAAAGGCGCGGGTATATCTCTGTACTTAAGCGTGGAAAATGTAGATGAATTCCATACATATCTGGTTTCCAAAAAGCTAAAGCTATCCAGCAAACCCCAAGATCAGTCGTGGGGAAACCGCGAATTTACCCTTCGTGACCCCGATGGATATAATTTAGTGATCTTCAAAAGAAAATAGGTGATGGTGCGGGCCGTATGATCGAATTGAACATTCCCGGACTTGGCGATTACAACCTTGAGCATCTGGTCATGGATGTAATCGGCACGCTCGCACTAGACGGCCAACTCATTGATGGCGTCGCAGAGAAGATCGCATCCCTGCGTGATCAATTCACCGTCCACTTGCTCACAGCAGATACGCATGGCAGGCAGGCCACCATAGATCAGCAACTTGGTTTAACTGCAATGCGAATCATGCCGGGGGGTGAGGCCATGCAAAAAGCAGAATATGTTCGCAAATTGGGCAGCGAACATGTAGCCGCCATTGGGCAGGGCGCAAATGATGCAGAGATGCTTACAGTCGCACGCCTTGGGATATGTGTCATGTCCCATGTCCATGGAAGGCGTTGCCAAAGAAACTCTGCTTGCCTCTGATTTGATTGCGCCGACGATCCTCTCTGCTTTGGAATTACTCGAAAAGCCGATGCGCATTGTCGCAAGCTTGAGAAGGTAAATCTGCTATTCGAGCGATTTGCGTAGTAATCACTGCTGACCATGAACGGTGAACGATAGATGAACTGCGGTCTGATGTCTATCGTCAATGGTCTCTGCTTAGGCCTATAAGGAGATGTTATGGCGAAAAAAACTAAGCTGCATCAAGCCACGCTGAGGGATATGCTGGCTTTGGAATTTCCAGCGAATGTGCGCGTTTCACCGGATGGAACCAAAGTCGCCTTCACGGTGCGGAGCACGAACTGGAAAGAGGACCGCTATGAAAGTCATTGCTACATCTATGATGATGTGACTGCCCTCACGCGTCAATTAACTCGTTATGGCGATGTCAAACAAATAGAATGGATCGATGACGAGACTCTAGGGTTGCTTAAGGCAAATGGCGGGAGGGCGCAAATCTGGCTGTTTGAAGGCGGGGTCGGCGAAGGCTGGCAGGTCACCGATCACAAGACGGGCGTGGAGTGGTTCTATCCGTTTCCCAGCGGGGATGGAATGATCTTCAGGGCGCGCCAGCCTGATAAAGACGAGAAAAAAACACGGGCAGATCAATACGGAAAATACACCCATTTTGAACAGGAAGAAAGCGCCTCCGCCGTGTACTTTATCGGTATACGGGAACTGTTGGATCATCAAAAACAGTTGCGGACTGCAACGGAAGCCGAAGGCAAGAAGCTGGTCGCACCGGTCGTTGAACTGAGCAAGTTGTTCACTGAACCCATTGCAATCAAGGAAATGATCGTTTCACCAACCGGCGAGGCTTTGTACCTGAATTGCTGGCAGCGTGATGACATTGTGTACGCGCGCGAGACACATGTGTTTCAAGTGAAGCTGGATGCCAAATCCGCCCTTGCCAAATATCTCAAACTGGAAAGAGCCAAACAGGCGGAGAAGAAAGATTCATCTCCTGCGCCGGAAGAGAAAGACAAGCAGGAAGATGTGTCGTACCTCGGCAAATTGTCTGAGTTGAAATTGCCCAAAGGGGCGCGGGTGATGGCAGTCTCACCGGATGGCTCCGAATTGCTCATCAACTACAAAGAACGTGACCAGATGTTTTACACTCGCGAGGATTTGTGGGTAGCGCGTGCAAAGGATGTCGAACGGGCAAAGGATGCAAAGAGATGCCTGCGTGCCATGACCAACCTCACCGCCGCGTTCGACCGGGAGATCATGACTGCCTACTGGACTGAGTCCGGCATCCTCGCTGACTACATCGACGGAACGCGAATTTGTATTGCGCATTTGGACGGGCATGGCAAAACGAGTCCGCTTGATTTGGGCGTGTTTGAGTTTGCTGATTTCCATGTTTCGAAGTCTGGTCACGTAGCGTTATCAGGCACAAATGCAAAGAGTTTTGGGGAGGTTTATCTTGCAAGGCCCACGAAAAATCACAAGAAATGGAACGTGAAGAAGCTGACGGATTTTGGCAAACAAATCGAAGGCTGGGATCTGGGTACGGTTGAAACGATCGCGTGGCAAAGTCGGGATGGAGTAAAAATCGAAGGTGTCCTGCGGAAACCGTCCAATTTTGACCCAGCGAAAAAGTATCCGCTTGTGTTTGTAGTCCATGGCGGACCGACATGGTTCTCGGCAGATTATCTCCTGTCGGGTGAAGATTTGCAGTATTACCCATCCCTTCAATTCAATCTGAAAGATATGTTGGTACTGAAACCCAATTACCGCGGCTCAGTTGGGCGTGGGCAGGCGTTCCAGGAACTCAATGTCAATAACCTGGGCGTTGGCGACCTTTGGGATGTGGAAAGTGCCGTCGAACACCTGGTCGAACTTGGGTGGGTCGATCCTGAAAAAGTAGGTTGCATGGGTTGGTCGCAGGGCGGGTACATTTCTGCCTTTGTAGGGTTGCACTCTGAAAAATTCAAGGCGGTCTCGGTCGG
>DASWEH010000631.1:0-3276 GCA_036394895.1 Anaerolineales bacterium | reverse complement strand
CATACCCACAGCAACGAGAGCAAATTCGATGTGGAGGAAACGCAACGGCGTTATCACAAGCGTCCCGTGGAAGCACTGGAGGAATTTGGCTTGCTCGATGCGCCACGCGTCCTGCTGGCGCACTGCGTCTGGCTCTCCGATCATGAAATCGAGCTGCTGGCAAAACATCACGTGGGCGTGGCGCATAACCCGGTCAGCAACATGAAGCTTGCCAGCGGCGCGGCTCGAGTGGAAGATCTGCTGGCGAGCGGCGTCGCGGTGGGATTGGGCACAGATGGCGAAAAGGAAAATAACAACCTCGACATGTTCGAGGAAATGAAGACTTCATCGCTGCTCGCGAAGTTGTCCAAGCTGGACGCGTCCGCGCTGGATGCCTGGACCGTTTGCCGCATGGCGACGATTACCGGCGCGCGTGCCCTTGGGCTGGATTCCGAAATCGGCTCGATCGAAGTTGGCAAGCAAGCGGACTTAATTGCCGTCCGAACGGACACACCCCGCATGACTCCTTTGCTCACGGGGTCCGATGGAAATCTGCATCACAACTTAGTCCACGCGGTACAAGGCGGCGATGTGGATATGACTATGGTCGCAGGGAAAATTGTGGTGGAAGATGGAAAACTCTTAACTGCCGATCTTCAGGAGTTGATCGCTGACATGAACAAAGCCGTTCCCGATCTATTCCGCAGGCGGGCTGAGTGGCTTGCCACGCATAAACCAGTCAATGAGTTAAGCAAGAATAACCCCAGTCACTATTCAGAATGATCACGCGATTCTGAACCGCCGAGAAGCAGTGAACGCCAAGTTTTTTAGATACTCCAAAATACTCTCTGCGCTCTCCGCGGCTCCGCGGCAAAAATGGATAAGGCAACAATCCTTGGGAGGATATTCTTATCGTCAAAAATTAGTTAAAGATGTGAGAATTAAATGAAAATTATTGTATTGCCATAAAAAATATTGTATAGTGTTTATAGACAAACTTAGAAAAGGAGAGAAAAATGGCAGACAGTGTGTATAAGGTAATTACATTGATCGGCACCAGCACCGAATCTTGGGAGAGAGCCGCGGCGGTGGCTGTAGAGCGCGCCGCACAGACGTTGGAAGATTTACGTGTCGCGGAAGTTAAGGAGCTTGACATGCAGTTGGAAGGCGGTAAGGTCGTCGCATACCGTGCGAAGGTAAAGGTCTCGTTCAAATACCGGGAAGAGGCAAAAGAGGAATAGCAATAAAGCGAAGGAGGAACCCGGTAAGCATCGAAACATGTCCCCTCAAATTGTTTGAGGGGATACTATTTTGTTTTCCAAAAGAGGAGACTACCCATGACCGCCTATGTCATCGTCGATATCAACGTCACTGATCCCGTCCGCTATGAAGATTACAAGAGGCTGGCTGCACCGACAGTCGAGCTTTACGGAGGGAAATACATCGCCCGCGGCGGCAAGACCGAAACACTCGAAGGAGACTGGTCACCGACTCGCTTGGTCATCCTTCAGTTCGATAGCAGCGAGCAGGCGAAAAACTGGCTGAATTCAACCGAATATAGCGAAGCCAGAAGTCTACGCCACGAGACTGCAATTTCCAACATGGTTGTCATCGAGGGCGTTTGATACAATTGCGCCCATGTTTGATTTAGACCCAATTCTTAAAGAAGCAAAAGACAAATTAATTGCCATCGCCTTTCATGACTTTGAAACGGGTGCTGAGTATTTTCTCAACGCAGACCACGCGTTTCACCCTGCCAGCACCTTCAAAGTCCATGTGATGATGGAAGTGTTCCGTCAGGCAGATAAGGGGTTGTTATCGCTCGAGGCTCGCATGCCAATCATCAATTCCTTTACCAGCATTGCGGATGCCTTCGGCAGCAAATATTCGCTCGATGTAAACGACGATGCCGAGAAGACTCTTTATCCGCGCATCCGTGAAACGGAAACGATCGGTGAACTCACCCGACTGATGATCGTGCGGAGCAGTAATCTTGCTACAAATATCCTACTCGAAGTAGTGGGCACAAAAAATGTCAATGATTTCATCCAGACGCTTGGTATCCAGGGTGTGACCGTGCGACGCGGTGTGGAAGACAATGCCGCGTTCCGCCTGGGGATGAACAACAGCGCCAGCGCTCGTGGACTTACTGAGACGATGAAATTGATTGCCGAGAACAAAGTCGTGTCACAACAAGCCTCTGAAAAAATGATCGAGATCCTGCTTGGGCAGGAATTCAATGAGAGTATTCCGGCATTGCTTCCAAAGTCAGTGAAAGTTGCACATAAAACTGGCTGGACTGGTGATGTATATCACGACACAGGAGTTGTCTACGCGGAGCGTGAAGGTCGAAAACCGTATGTGCTTTCGATCATGACAAAGGGTTTCACTGAAAAGCAGGAACACGAAGCGCATCAATGCATTGCAACCCTTTCTAAAATGATTTATCAGCAGCTTCAATGAACTATTCGGAAACCAAAAAAAGCCAGTCACGCGGATGTGACCGGCTTTTTTTGTTGGGTGGCAAGATTTCATTAGGTAGCGGGTGCCGGCTCGGATTGTGTCGAGGTCGCCATCATGAAACCAATGAACATTAACACGGCACCGACGAATTCACTTAAGTAAAGCATATCGGTGAGACCGGCTCTGAGAAACGTTCCGCCCATGGCGGGGGAAAGAGCGCCTGCCGCGATCAGAATGTTACCAAACATGCGATTGACGAGAATCCGCTTGCGCCAGAAGAGGAACGCTGAATAAATCGCGCCTCCGACCAGGGTGATGGTGCCATAGAGATTAAGGATGATGGTTGGAGCCAAGAGATAACTCAGGAATCCTTTCGAGGTAAATATCTCTCGATATTGCTCTGAGGCAGGGTGAGTAATGTCATAGCTGGTGGAAGTCGTAGGAACAACAAAGATAAGGATCAAAGCGAGTACAGAAACAGCAGCAAGAATCCATGTCAGGATTTGAGCGAGATTGCCTTTGCGAACCAGTAAATGAACCGTTCCCATGCCGAGCCATGCAGCGGTTAGCATCGCACCGGTAAGGTACCAAATTCGTAACACAAAAATACTTGGGGTGAGGCTAAGAATGGATTCGCTGAGAGTGCCGAGACCATAGAAAATTAAGCCGATCGCCCAGAGCAAGAGGTGGATACCGCCGCGTTGGCGATAACGATTGAAGACAGCCACCGCAAAAACAAATGCCACGATCGTGGAGAAATAGGGAATGTAAGTCATGTTGTCTCCTATACTACTGAAGGGAATACCCCTACTAATGCCAAAGCCAGGATGATCA
>DASWEH010000630.1:0-7720 GCA_036394895.1 Anaerolineales bacterium | reverse complement strand
AACGAATTGGCAGTCCGTGAACGGAAGGAGAGCAGCCCTCCTTACCGTTATCGTCACGTCACCCCAATCATCGTTTCCCCAATGGAGTTCCTGCGAGCCGAACGGATCATTGATTACGATGGAGACGTTTCTGCAAAATTAATCGATGAAGGATTCAAAGCCGCGAAACATGCCTTTGAGAAGGCGTTTCCAGATTCGCAAACCTGATTCGTCCGAGTTGGCTCGTTTCCTCGTCATCGCTTGAATCCCAAATTTCTTGCGATGATTCTGTCCACCATACGCTTTGGTAATAACATCTCAATGACACGGCTCAGAGCACTGCCAGGGATCACGGCATAGCGGACGCGTGGTTTGGGAGTTGTCAGCGCGTGCCAAACGACTTCGCCAACTTTTTCGGGTGGATAACCATTCCTTCCATTTCGGATCATGTATTCCTGCACGCGCTTGGCAGATTCACCATATTCCGTATTTGCGAATGAGGAAATATCCAGTTGCTCAGCTTTATCCCAAATTGGTGTCGCCACGGAGCCTGGACCCACAATAATTACATCAATTCCATAAAGCATGAGTTCGCGTCTCAGACTTTCTGAGAATCCCTCTAATCCGTGTTTAGACGCAGAGTAGGCGCCGACGAATGGGCCTCCAGCTTTTCCTCCAACCGAACTAATATTAATGATGCGACCAGGTTTTCCACGTAGTGAATGATCGCTGCCGAGCAAAGGCAGGAATGCCTTTGTGACGATCAAGACACTGACCAAATTGACTTCGAGTTGATGCCGGAAATCCTCTGCAGGAAGGTACATCAAAGGTCCTGGCACTGCAATCCCAGCATTGTTGACCAACCCAAACAAGGTTTCTCCATGAAGTTGCTGGTGCACTTGCGCTGCAGCGGCTTGAACAGCGACTTCATCGGTAACATCAAAAAGTAGGGGAATGAAATTCTCCCCAAATTCTTTGGAAAGCCGTTCAGCATCCTGTGTTTTTCGTACGCTCCCAAAGACACGAAATCCATGTCCGATCAGGACTTTTGTGATGCCCCAGCCAATCCCCGTTGAGACACCCGTCACAACAACGCTTTGCATAAAGAATTCCTCTCTTAATTTGGTTAATAAAATCCTGGATGAGAAGTCAACAATTTAGCCATGATCGACTTTCAGGATCCGGACTCCGATCGGTTCACTTTTTCCCTTCAACACCAATTGGTGACGCTCCAAATCTTCGCGGTTCAAATTTGCAGCAATATACGAAGCTTCACTGATGAGAATCTCTCCCGGACCTGCCTGGGATGCAAGCCGTGCTGTAATGTTGACGTTATCTCCCAGCGCGGTGAAATCGGCTGTACTACCTTCGCCTCCTACCACGCCGACAAAAGCAGACCCCGTATGGATGCCAATTCCCACCGGAAGCCACGGCCCCTTCGAATCGCGATGCCCCGTCAGTTTTAGTAACTCCTGAGCCGCCTCAATGGCGCGGCGCGGATGTTCTGGTCCGGCGAACCCTGGAATGAAGAGACCAATCGCTTCGTCGCCCATTAACCGATCAACGAGCGCATCCGTTTGTATGAGCACATGGGTGGCAACTGTATAAAAGCGATTGATCAGTCGGCTGAACTCACGCGCACTCATTTTTTCCGCTAAGGTTGTTGAACCGCGTACATCGGCGAAAAGCATGGTCAGAACGATTTCCGCACCGCCAGGATGCTCGAATACTTTGCATTTTTCACAGAAACGAGGGTTATACCGGGATTGATCCCTGCCCATCAAGTGCATGATGAAGCCACCCCAGCCTTTGAAAGGTGAGCCACACAATTTGCAGCGCGGGTCTGAGGGGAGCAATCCGTGAAGGTGATAAATGCGACGGGGGACTGGCTCGCCCTCGGTCAACATTTTGTACCACTCTTCTTCAGGTGTTAGTTCTGCGGGCATAACTCTCTCCAGGCGTAATTATACGATGGACGACATATGGAAACCCTCTATTGTTATGGTTTGTGTTCAGGAACAATCTATGTCAATCCCACGGATAATCATACCAACCGGCAAACTCATTATAGATTTCATCGGCAATACTGTAATGCTCACCGCGCTTGCTAACTCTTTCATATTCTACGCCAGCATCCATGAATAACCGATCTACAATATCATGTATCAACCCTTTTATATCCTCAGGATTTCCCGATTCAGCTGCGTCGATGATGGATATTGCAGTCGAATGCTCATCTTCATTTCGATTACTGATTTGTTCTGCAAGCTCAAATGTGTATTGCAACATCCCCGCCGCGACAACCGAGAGACGATGTGTCCGCCCAGCAGGGACAAGCACGCGGAGCATATCCACCCATACGGCGTAAGTTTCTTTTCCCACCACATCTTGCAGGCTTCTTTTTGATTTTGGCCCCATTTCTACTCCAGGATTTTTTATTCATTTGAGATGTTACTGTAACCGCGCCGCGCAGTAACAAAGATGCCCTGAAAGAGATCAGGGCATCTTTGTATTAGAACGAATCAGCTTACCTGCTCAAGTCTGTCTAATCATCAATAGGCGGATCAGTAAAAACTGCGCCAAATTGGTCCTTTACCAGAATCCATCCAGTAGCGTACCCATCTACCGGCGGGTAGAGGCGCACTTCCGCCCATACTTTCCACTTGCTATCTGTAAAGACAGAGCTTTGGCGATAGAACCAGGTGGTCTTATTCATTGCCGAGGCGACGATGGGACCGCCCGGGCTGCTGCGGACATACAACCCATGTTTATAGGCAATTTTGAAGCTCGAGAAGGCATCCGGAAAGGGAACATCGTCATCGTAGTCTGTTTGGGGAGGAGGGTTATAAACAGGAGGAATACCGCCACCCGGCAGATTGATCACCTGCCCGGCATAGATCAAGCTGGGATTCCAGATCTGCGGATTCAAAGCCAGGAGACTAGGCACGCTAATTCCTGTACGCGCCGAAATTTTCCCGAGCGTATCTCCCCATTGCACCACGTAGGTGCCGCCATAGGTTGGATAAGACGGGTAGGAAACGGGACCAGGATTGTATCCGGTTGGGATAGCCAGCACTTGTCCTGCATAGACCCACGCGCCAAGCCCCGGATTCGCGGCCTGTATAGCCGCAATTGAGGTGCCGCACTGTGCCGCGATCCCACTTAACGTATCACCCCACTGGACCGTGACATAGCTGGCGCAGCCCCATGCCGACGCGCCGCCGACCGAGGCAAACGAGGCGACCAAAACCGCCACAACGACTATTACTTGGAATACTCTCTTAATCATTGCACTCTCCCTTTTGTTTACTGGCTGGAAGGTAAATAAACCTGACAAAAAGCAAAATCTAGCGCATATACATAGAATACTCAAAAAAAAGCCATTGTCAAGCGACAATTATTGAATTTGCGTACTAAATGACAGGTATTTGCTCATACTGTACAAAACCCGTCGGGCTCTTACAAGATACTCTCGTTCAGCCTATTGCGCAGCCTCATGCTCTTCCAGCCATTTTGCAATGGCATTTTGTACCAAAAGAGGGTGTTTCATGATGAGAAAATGGTCGCCATCCACTTCCACATAGGTTCCTAAATCCCCGATCTCCTTTGCAACTTGACGCGCTCTCACGGCAGGGATTCTTTCATCTTGTGCGCCTTGTAGAATTAGAATGGGAAGCCCCATTTCTTTGAGTCCTGTACTATTGTCAAAGCCATCGATGAGAAGCAAGCCACTCAGTCCTTCTTCATTTTTGAGCTGGAATGCTAGACGACCAATGCTGATCCCGCCATTAGAAAAGCCGCCCAGATAGAATTTCTGTATTCCTTGTTCTCTAAGATACTCAAACGTGGCTTGCAAAATAGCCTGACCCTGCGGTTGCCACCAATCCCCTCTCCAGCCCGTTGACGGACAGACCGTAACAGCGTCAAAACTCTTTATGGCTTGGGCAATTTCCCAGCACTGCGCGGTGACATTCCCCATGTAGCCATGCAAAAAGACAAGCGCAAATTCAGGCGGATGATTTATTTTGGATTCAACGATGACTGCATCGAAGTGGTTTACTCTCTGAAGATTGAGATATGTGCTTACGAAAGGAGACGGGAAGACTCGCTGAGTTGCTCTCATTTCAGAATAATCTGTATATAGCGCAGTCGCAATTCCTTTGTGCTCATTGGGTGAATCGCCGCCGATCAGGTTGAATAGCGCTTCACCAAGGATGAGACTGTCCTGTTCGTCGATCAAGTAATTGATCCAACCGGTATATGTATTTTGTGGGAGTGCAATCATTCTTCTATTCGGGGTTTTATCCTGCCACGCAAGAATCAACCTTATGCTTGCAACCGAAGCTATGATGATTGCGCCAAGGATCGTTAGCGAAATGGATTTCCTGCCTGCCCACAGCGCCAAAATGAGACCAGAAACGGCAAGCAAAAATCCTGATAGATATCCGATTCCTGAAATCGTTATCGGCAAGCCAAGAGCCAGTGCGACGATCGCAAGAATCGGCAGAGCTAGAAGAACCCCGATGAGGAATAGCAAATAACGGATCATAGACTGATAGAGTCTTTCCCAACTTCTCCAAAACACCTACGCTTCAGAATGGTGATATCTTACAAGTTTGAACTATGTTTTCATGCACTCGTTGAAGGTGCATACTCCTCTAGCAATTGTTCTACTTCTTTTGCCTTGTCTGCAACCTCGTAACTTTCAAACTGCTTGATTTCGAACAGATGGGAAAGTTGCGCGTATAACTCGGGCAATCCTAAAATCTCCTCTACTTGTTCACGGATCCACTTATTGTAAGCAATTGGATATGTTCGGCGCGCGAGGAACAAAGCTTGCAGGAACTCACGATAGGCATTGTAAAGCCGGTCAAAGGATTGAAAATATAGTCCTCGTTCGATATACAGCGGAATGTGATGCAGATTGTTAAGGCAATACCATCGTACCTTATCCAATCTTTGCTGGCGCAATTCCTCGTCATAGTAGGGAAGCCATTGTCTTTTGAGTTGCGAAAAATAATCACTTCCTTGCCACAACGGAACGCTATATGCCAAAAAGTTTCCGATTTCCACCTCGAAATCGTCTGGCCCGGCTGCCTCATCCTGCTCACGCGGATTAAAGATCCCGTGGATAAAGTCGGGGTGCACAACTGAATACTTGCCAACTTTATACAAGTCTTGAATAACCTGATTTGATTTCTCGAATTCTGTCCAACCCGCCTCTAAAGCGCTTAATGACGACCGTGGCGGATCAGGCTTGACAAGCATGACGATATCAAGACAACTATCGCGAGTCGCTTTGCCACGCGCACAGGAATTGACAAGTAACACTGTATCAATTTTGTAATTGGATACGAAGAAATCAATGATAGCGTCTGCTGCTTTTTGATGTTCCTGAGTTGGGTAGGTTGCTTCGAGTTTCATAATCTCTCTTTACCTAAAGTTGAATATATAAACGATGTGAGATTGTCTTTTGACAGATCCTTCGTAGCCTTTTTCCAGCGACACATGATTACAAGCTTCATTTTGATTTTAGTGTAAGAAGAAGGCTTCGCCCGACCAAAATACACCAGAGTGGATAGAGCAGGAGATACCCCACGCTCCCTAACTGGCCTATGTAGTTCACATACCATGGACCCAATTCCCATGCGTCAATGCCATTGATGATCCCTGAAATGGTCAGCAGGCCAAGTGCCATAATGGACCCAGAGATTAAGCCCCAGTTCACCAGTCTGTGAGGCCAGGGGTTGATTTGCCGAACCGAGTAATTCAGCGCTAACAGCCATAGGCCAATGAGAGCATAGCCCGCCGATGTATATAACCCAGCCAAATACCAGCCCGTGATTTCAAAGATCACAAGGACAGAACCAAGCGCAACCGCTAGCGCACCAATTAATGAAAGGATGAAGAATTTCAGTCCTGCTTGAAATTTATTGGATAAGCTCCACGCCAGTACCCCACTTAAGATTCCCGTAATACCATTGCAAATATCATTGAGTGTGCCGAAAGGTCCACCGATGGTGAAAAATAAAATAAGCAAAACCAGTGCCAAGAGACCCGAGATCCCAGTCGTGATAGCCAAACGACCAATCATATTCAGCCTACTTTTCAGCCAGGAATACAAACCTGGATAGCCGACGTTCGCTTGTCAACTTATGGACCGTAGATAGGAATTTTTGCAATCCGTCAAAGCGTTCTTCGCCTTCGATCTTGATCAAGTCCTCACGATGTTTTTGGCGGGAAGCGTGCCAGCGTCCCGAGGTCAACTCGATATTCCCGGTCACATCTTCGCAGCGAATGAGCTTGAAGCCCGCCTCCTCAATGAATTTTTTGGTCGTTTCCAATGGAACAAAAAGGAAGAATCCAATGTTACTGCGTGCCGCCAATTCCTCATTAGAGACAGGTCCTGTAATGACAACTGGATCAGTAAACAAAGTCCGTTTTCCTGATTTCAACACGCGGTGCCATTCGCGAAAATACCCGAGTCGATCACGGAAATGGTTCATTGAATCGACACACATCACCGCGTCGAAGGTCTCATCGTCAAATGGCAGACGTTGATCCACATTCGCAACCTGAAATTTGGCATCTGTTACATTGGCATCCAACGCCTGCTGAGTTGCCGTTTTGATCCCCTCTTCATTGATATCCAGCCCCGTGATACGGCACTTGAATTTCTTGGCAAGATAAATAGCAGGTCCGCCAGAGCCACTGGCTACTTCAAGAACGTAGTCATCGGCAGAGAGGTTTAGCCAACTGTAGAAAGTTTCATATTCATCGGTAGTGATCCAACTGTTTTGACCGATATCCTCTCCGTATGTTTCCTGTCTAACTTCTGTCAATACCTGCTCTTTGAAGTTTCCATAGGTACTGTTGTATAAATCAACCCGGTTTGACATACTTCTCTCCTCACTCTAAAGCAATACTTGTTGTTCAACCGCGATTAAAAGGGTTCATATTACTAATGTCGTCTACGGTCAATTTTGACTTACCTACAATATCTTGACGGATTTTCAATAGTAAATTTCCAAACAGAGCGACATCTTCATCACTTCCAGGCTCTCCACCATCATCTGTAAACCTCACCAATTTATCGTATGCCTTTATTACGTCATCACTGCCATAAAGCAGAATCTGATTTCTCGCCAGCATTCTTTGTCTGTCAGAATCTTTGCTTTCTATTTCTTCATTGTGCATTATAAGAACGGCTGTTTCGGTGAAATCTCGCAAGAACTCTGAATAGGCTGCAATTTTCTGTTCAGCAAGTTTTAGTTTGTACTCCTTGTTTCTTTGCATTAAATAAGGAAGGACAACTCCGAAAACTGCAATCAATGCAACTATGATTTCTTTGAACTGAAGAAGAAAACTGATGAAATCGTCCATTAGAGTAATCTCCAATTTAGTTAATTTAATCCGCCATCACTGTTACGGACTTGCCCATCCGCGCCGCGCATGAGACACCCTTCAGTAGTTACTTCGCAATTTCTTTCCTAATCCCACCTTGCCCCAAACTTTGCTTGGATTTTGATTATACAAACACTGCACTTGAAACTTTGAACTTCTGCGCCAACGAACGGACCTGACGAATATTCAACTCGCGTTTGCCATTCAAAATCTCAGAGACTACGCCTTGTGAACCAACCTCAGGCAAGTCGGATTGAGTCAATCCATGTTCATCCATCAGAAAGCGCAATATTTCTGCACCAGTGGTGTCAGGGATGGGATAATGCTCCTCTTCGTA
>DASWEH010000629.1:0-4674 GCA_036394895.1 Anaerolineales bacterium | reverse complement strand
GGCAGGAGCGATAGACAAAATCATTCTCACTAATTTCCAAGATCATACAAATACAAAAACACCGACGTGCCAGGCACGTGGAATTCACGTTTCTTTTGCCCCGTTTGATTCAAATAATTCAAAATAAAATCTTTCTCATTGAAATCCCCTTTTTCGTAAACATGGGAGAGCAAAATCCATACACGCGGCTTTCCCTTGACTAAGTCAAGCTGGCTTAAGATATTTTGTGGATTCTTGTAATCATCGCGCCGCCCAAATTCGTAAGGGATATTTTCCAATCCATAGAACGGGGCATAGAAGCGAAAGGCGGGTAGTGCGCCATTTGATACAAACAATGCATCTCCATCCTTCCATGAGTCACGGAGGGTTTGCAGGCTGGGGCGGATGTGCTCAAAGTATTTGGGCTCGACCAGGTTCTGCATGGAGGTAACAAAAGGTCCATAGATCAGATAGCCAGCCAGAAACAATACAGATAATACGCCTAGTAGATGGGATCTCTGCACTCGTTGATGCAGCGCTTCGACTGCCTTGCCGATCAAAATCAATCCAATCGGAACTAAAAAAAGGATCATGCGCTCGAAAACGGGATACAACCCCAAGGCGGAAGCAGTTAGTGTAAAGAATAGGATGCCAGCGAAAGCAATCGCGTAGCTTTGGTTTTGATAGAACAAAACTATCCAACCGATCAACATGACCAAAAACACAAAGTAAACAGCATACGGGATCCCGAACTGGATACCAATGTTTTGATTAATGGCTGTCGTGAACCAACCCGGGTCACTCCATAGGGGCATGGGCAGGAAAGCTCCCTGCCAGTATTCGCGCAAATATGTGTTTTGCCCCAAACCTTTGAGGATCAACAAATAGAGAAAAACAATTTCCAGAACCCAAAGCAGTCCCATTCCAATCACAAATCGCAGGTTTGAATAGTCACGTCGTTTTAAAGTAATGATGATCAACGTAAGCCCAATCCCGGCCAGTACGAACAAGGCAGGATGAGAAAACCACAAGGTGATCAAGCCTGCGAGAGTCAGCCAGACGAAGTCCTTTTTTCGAGGGGATGCACCGAATACAGGCACGGCAGTCAGCAAAAGCAAAATCGTCACCACCACGTCGAGGATATATTGCTTGACTTCGGAGGAGTAATAAATAAGCCGCGGGTTGAAAGCAAACAATGCCAGCGCAGTGAGTAGACCCGCTCCACTCACCCCACTCGCTTCGCTCGTTATCTTTTTCAACAGAAGATAAAACAGCCAGAGTGAAATTAATCCAGTAATCAAAGGGAAGAGACGTAATGCCAATTCATTCTTCCCCAAAATGGAATTGAAGATCTTTTCGACCAGTAAAAATCCGATCGGCGCGCCCTGATCGTAATCGAGCGGATGGAACATCCCCCCAAAATTGCGGTTGACAATATTCAGCGCCAGCGCGGCCTCATCTGCCCAAAGGGAGCGACCCGTCAGATATTGCCGCACGCGCAATAGTGCTCCCAGCAGGATGAGCAGGGCAGCAAGGACTCTCTCCCACGAGAACGATGTTTTCAAATGATTGATTGTGCTGGCTGATTTCATTCTGCTGGCATCAATATTAGCATAAAGTCTATCATGTCACCCTGAGCGAGTGGCGCCCTTCGCGCTACGACTGAAGGGTCTCGATTGTTGTGAGAGAGATTCTTCGCTTCGCTCAGAATGACATGCCCTGGATATTTTTAGAAATGAAAAAGCCATGTTTTGCATCTCAAGAATTGTTGTGGAATCCATGCAAGGGGCGTAAAATATTCAAGTTGATTAATGATAGCAAGGATACACATGTTTCTTACGGAAGAAAGCGATTTAGGCTCTACAGAAAGTCAGCCGCCAAGTACCAGGCGGGCAGAATCATATTTACTAACTTGTTCGTCACGTAAGGAGGTGAGTGCATCTCCTGCGTGATGATTTCACGTCCAGGAGGCAGTAATGCTCACCATCTACAAAACAACCGAACAGGGACTCGAACAACTCGACTCCATGGCCAATGGCACATGGGTCAAAGCGGTTGACCCGACTCCCGAAGAAATCCAGAAGCTTGTGGACTGGGGGATAGACGTTGATTACATCAATTATTCACTCGACCTCGATGAAATGCCGCGCATGGAACGCGATGAAGATTACACCTTCATCCTGATCCGCATTCCACATCGCCAGCCGGAGAGTGACATCCCCTATGCCACTATTCCACTTGGCATCATGATCAAGGGGAACACCATCGTGACCATTTGCCGTTATGAGAAGGAAATGTTCAAGGTGCTGGCAAATGGAAAATATCGACTGCTCAAAACCGGCAAGCGCTACCGCTTTGCGTTATATATCTTCCTCGAAACAGCCACACGCTACCTTACCCATCTGCGCGAGATCAACCGCATGACCGAAGCGATCGAGGATCAGCTGCAAAAATCCACGCGTAACCGTGAGGTGCTGGAACTGCTCAAATATCAGAAGAGTCTCACCTACTTTGCGACGGCGCTGCGCTCCAACGAAGTGATGATGGAGCGTGTCCAGCGCACACAGATCTTCAACTATTATGAAGACGATCAGGATCTGCTGGAAGATGTGCTTACCGAAAACCAGCAAGCCATTCAGATGACCAACATCAACACAGAGATTCTCTCCAGCATGATGGATGCGTTCGCTTCAATCATTTCGAACAATTTGAACGGTGTGATGAAAGCGCTCGCCGCTATCACGATCATTATCAACGTTCCGGCTGTGGTTGCCGCCTTTTATGGGATGAACGTCGCGTTACCCGGTGAAACTCATCCGCTTGCCTTTCTTGTGGTCATTGGTATCTCGCTTTCCCTTACGGCTCTGGCTATCTTTATTTTCTACAAACGCGATTGGTTCTAAAATAAACCTCCTACTTGTAGGGTGGGTTGGCAATCCGCCACGTTTTACGATATCAAAACCCATCAGGCTACCAGCCTGACCTACTCGCTAGTTTTTTGAGTTCGCGAGGTAAAATCAGGGTTGAGGAAATGTAGCTATGTCGAAGAGAATCGGATACCTGGATATTGCGCGGGGCATCGGCATTTTGCTGGTGGTGTTGGGGCATAATGATTTTGAAGTCATATCGGTGTTTGCTCGCCAGATTATTTATTCGTTCCATATTCCATTGTTCTTTTTTCTCTCGGGATATTTCATTGATATCTCCATTCCCTTTTTTGACTTTTTCAAGAAACGATTCAACGGGCTCCTAAAACCCTTTTTGTTCACCCTCTTTCTTATTTACTTTACCTCCATTTCCTTCGAGAAGATGGGGTTTAACACAGCCATTACTCGTATCGTGAAGTCGCTTTATGGCACCGGTCACTACATCGACTGGGTCCAGTTGTGGTTTCTGCCGCATTTATTTGTGGTGAGCCTGTATGCTTTTTTCTTTATTACCCTTGTGAGCAAGTTGCGAAATCGCTGGGTCACGGGGGGTATCCTGCTGGTGACGCTTGCCATTGGGCTCCTGTTTCTTCACACGTTTTATCCATTCACCCTGCCCGTATTCGGAAAAGAGTATGAGTTATGGGGTTTGCCGTTCAGCCTGGACCTTGTCCTTTTGAGCGGCTTTTTCTTTATCCTGGGCAACGAAGTAAGACAGGTGGCATCTGAGAAGACATTTGACAATCTCTTTCTCCTCATTGGCACAGGCATCGCTCTGTTTCTCCTGAACTATCTATTCCCCTATCTGATCGATTTCAATATCCGGCGTTACGAATCGTTTTTGGTCAATACGACGGAGGCGATCCTCGGGATTCTCTTTATCCTGGCGCTCTCGCGTCAAATCGAACTACATACAAATCGGCTCGCCTCTGTTTTCAAATATCTGGGAAATATCTCTCTGATCATCCTGTTGTTCCACGTCCCGATCCAGGCGTTTTGGGGAGAAAAAGTAATGAACGTGACGGATAACTTCCCATTATCTATTCTGGTGGGATTCATCATGGGCGTGCTGGGGCCGATCCTGATCTATGAAATCTTTATTCGCTTCAACCCCGTCGCTTCCTTCTGGTTTGGCAGAAAATCAGAGCCGCTCGTCAAGAAAGAACCGGAGATCAAAGAAGAACGAGCGGTACCAACTACTCCCACTACTCCGGTTGCAGAAATCAAAGAACAATAAATGCCCAAACCAGTCATCTTCACCATTGACGATGATTCTTCTGTGCTGAACTCAATTGAGCGCGACCTGCGCGCCCATTACGGTCAGGACTATCGCATCCTGCCGATTGATTCTGGCAAGGCTGCCCTTGATTATTTGAAAAAGCTGGGACAGCGCAACGAAACGGTCGCACTGTTTTTAGTGGATCAGCGCATGCCCGAAATGAGCGGCGTGGAATTCCTCGAACAGGCGATCAAAGCCTATCCACAAGCCAAGCGTGTCCTGCTCACGGCCTATGCGGATACCCAAGCCGCGATCGATTCGATCAATGAAGTGGGATTGGATTACTACCTGATGAAGCCCTGGCATCCGCCACAGGAGCGGCTTTATCCGATTTTGGACGAGTTATTGGAAGATTGGAAGATCCACGTGCGCCTGCCGTTCGAAGGCATACGTGTGGCTGGGACGTTGTGGTCCTTGCCAAGTCATCAGGTGAAGGATTTTCTCACGCGCCATCAAATCCCTTATCAATGGCTAGACATCGAAAAAGAT
>DASWEH010000628.1:0-5508 GCA_036394895.1 Anaerolineales bacterium | reverse complement strand
ATCGCCTGGGAGATGTTGCTCAAATCTCATCCAGGGGCGGAGATCGCTGCCGTTCAGGATATCCTTGGAAAAAATGTTCCTTTGGCAGGCGGGTATACATTGGGACAAGTTGTTCCTAACAAAGATTCACAAACACCCCAGCTATTGAACCAGCATATTGTTGTGGTCGTGTTTGGGGAAGCCTAGTTCCCTTCTGAACTCCTAATTACATATGATTGAAGTGGAACTTCAAATCCCTGACAGTGTTGAAACAGAGACTGTCATAAGGGTTGTTGAGCAAGTTTGCGCGTCTCAGGATTTGACGTGTGCATTGAAAGGGACTTTGGTCAGTTATCCTGAAAGTATTCACTGGCATTTCAAACAGGGTATACAAAAGGGAACATTGGAGGTGACCTGGTGGGAGAGCGAGCATCGTCTTTGGTTCAAGGTTGCAGATGGAAGAAGTGGCAAATGGATCGATGAACGTCTGCCACAATTAAGAGAACAGATCGAGAAATCACTTCTATAATATCTGTTGAAGATAAAGCAGCGGGATATAATTATCAAAAGAGGAGATGAGAATGAACACTAGAACCCTGTCCATACTCTTAATTGGATTTGCATTGCTGGCGGGATGTACATTGCCCTCCACTCCCGTACCTCTGACGCCGACTCCACTCGTTTTTCCGACTTCCACATTATTCATCGCTACCCAGACTCCTTTTTCGCTCACAGCAGGTGCTATCACCCCTGCTCCGGGAGTCACAGGTTCCCCGGCTGCAAATCCATCCAGTATTTGCAACGATCCTCAAGTGACCGCGTTAATTGATTCGTTCAAATCAGCTATCCAAAAAGGAGATGGTTCCCTCTTGAGTTCACTGGTGAGTCCGTCTCGTGGCATGGATGTCGCTTTCTTCCGCGACGGTACGGTCATTACCTATGATCAGAATCATGCCAAGTTCCTCTTCGAAACCACGTATCAAGTGGATTGGGGCGCAGAGCCCGGCAGTGGCGCTGCAAAGAGAGGTTCCTTCCATGATGTGGTTGTACCCAAACTGAGGGAATCATTCAATCAGTCGTATACCCTGCACTGCAATGAACTTTCCCATGGCGGCGCGACCTATGAACTTAAATGGCCCTATCAGGGAGAATTCTATTCCGTGTATTTCCCTGGCACAGAAGCCAACGGCAATATGGACTGGCATAACTGGGTGATGGGGATCGAGTATGCGAATGGCAAGCCGTATATTTACGCCCTGATGCAGTTCTTCTGGGAGCCTTAATCTTCCACAAACCTTGCGAAGGTTGCTGTAAATTATCTTTTCAAATCAAAAACCTTCGCAAGGTTTCAATGTTTCTCAAAGTCTTAATCCCCTCTTAGGTAAGAATTCCTGCTCTGTTGTATACTGTGTATAGAGTTATTGCAACTTTTTGCAATAAGAATACCTATGTCTTGTACCTCAGAGTATGCTCCCCAACTACGCGCGCGTGGATTCAGGATGACCTCGCAGCGTTCGGCGATCCTGCACGTGTTGCGCCATACAGGGACGCATCTTTCTCCGCGGGAAGTGTATCAGCAGGCAAGACGAGATTTGCCTGGTCTGACCGAACCCACGGTGTATCGCACGCTCGAATTCCTCGCGGAAAATGGTTTTGTGCGTCCTTCTCAAACCGGCAATGGACATTTACGGTACCAGATTGCAGGTGACGACCATCATCATATTGTTTGCCGAATCTGTGGTGATGAAATCGAGATCGAACATGCCTTGCTGGAAAGTCTTTACCGCAAATTGGAATCGACAAGCGGATATTTGCGTATTGATAGTCATATGACCTTCTTTGGGGTCTGCCCGAAGTGCCAAAGAAAAGGTCTATGAGAGATACTATGAAAAACCGGCTTATTGTAAAACTCATGTTTATTCTTGCCGTATTGATGGCTGGTTGTACGCCAACCGGAAAGGCCTCACAGGACGGTAAATTAAATGTCGTTGCTACAGTTTCTCCCATTACCAATATTATTTACAATATTGGCGGCGAGCATATTACCTTATCTGGTATTGTCCCTGAAGGTGTGAACTCGCATACATTTGAGCCTGCTCCCTCCGACGCCAAGAAATTGGCAGGCGCCGACTTGATCTTTGCCAATGGACTCGATCTCGAGGATCCAACCTTGGAACTTGCGCGAGCCAATTTGAAAAGTGGCGCAGAAATCGTCATCTTGGGGGAACAAACAATCAGCCCGGACGAATATGTCTATGATTTCTCTTTCCCTAAAGAGGCGGGAAGTCCTAATCCGCATTTGTGGCCCAACCCAATCTACGCTTTGCGTTACGCCGAAATTGCCAAGGATGCGCTAGCGCGGCGCGACCCTTCTAATGCGGATTATTACAAAGGAAATTACGAAAAATTCAAGGCGCGGATTGAAGCGTTAGATGAAGCGATTAAGGCAACAATCAATAGCATTCCTGAGAACAACCGTAAATTGCTGACTTATCATGACTCTTTCGCTTACTTTGCACCCCGCTATGGCATGACCGTTATCGGCGCGATCCAACCTTCAGATTTTGCTGAACCCTCTGCAAGGGATGTAGCAAATTTGATCATGCAGATCAAACGCGAAAAAGTTCCAGCCGTCTTTGGATCGGAGGTTTTCCCATCCCCAGTATTGGAACAGATCGCCAAGGAATCAGGCACAAAATACATCAGCGATTTACGCGATGATGATCTGCCCGGTGCGCCTGGTGAGTCTAAGCATTCCTACCTTGGATTAATGGTGGAAGATGTTCGGATCATGGCGGAGGCTCTTGGTGGAGATCCCTCTCTGATTGCCAACTTTGATGCTCCCAACGTTCCTGGCAAAGACCAGGATGTGAACCAGAGTCAATAGAGAATTTCATGGAACCCTTGCTTGAATTGAGAAAGGTTTCTTTTGGGTACGGAGCGATGCCTGTGCTGGAGGATATCAATCTTCATCTTCATCGCGGGCAGTTTGCTGCCCTGGTTGGACCAAGTGGAGCGGGCAAGACCACTTTGCTGAAGCTTATTCTTGGTACATTGCAGCCTACGCATGGAGGTATCTACACACACGGCGAACTCCTGCAAAACGGACATGCGCCACGTGTGGGCTATGTACCTCAGTTGGAAACTGTAGATTGGAATTTTCCGGTTACAGTCGAGCAGGCCGTATGGATGGGGCAGATTGGAAACAAAAACATCTGGCCGTGGATGAATACCGAAGAACGGAAGCAGGTTCGGGCGATGTTGGAGAGACTGGGAATCGCAGGTCTGGCAGAGCGGCACATCCGTGACCTGTCGGGTGGCCAACAACAGCGCGTCTTTCTGGCGCGGGCATTGATATCCAAACCCGATTTGCTGGTTTTAGACGAACCAACGGTCGGGCTGGATGTTCAAACTGCTGAAATGATTCTGGTGCTGCTAGCTGAACTGAATCGTCAGGGTGTTACCCTGTTAATGACGACTCACGATCTCAATGCGGCCGCCGCTCATTTGCCTTGGGTGATTTGCCTGAATCAAAAGGTGGTAGCGCAAGGCGCTCCTGAAGAGGTATTCACAGAGAAAGTTTTAAGTGAAACTTATCGCGGAGATATGCTTGTTTTTCGGCATAATGGCACGATGTTTATCCAGCAGAAACCGCACGATCATACCTATAGAGACCTGGTGCCAGAACCTGTACCAGGTGAAGTGCCACTAACAGACCAATAGAGGCCCTACATATGAATATTCTTCTTGAGCCTTTTCAATTTGAGTTTTTTCGCAATGGGGTCATGGTCTCGTTACTAGTTGGTGCGTTGTGCGGGTTGATTGGTGTATACATCGTTCTGCGCGGCATGAGTTATATTGGTCATGGGCTTTCACACGCCATTTTCGGTGGCGCGGTTGTATCCTTCGTGATGACTTGGAATTTTTATGTAGGTGCTGGTCTTTGGGGATTCCTAGCAGCGCTCCTCATCAATCAAACGGTAAGACGCACGCGTATTTCCCCGGATGCTGCCATCGGTGTGGTTACGACAGCAAGTTTTGCGATTGGCGTGGCATTGATCAGCCGTTACCGCCACTTCACTCGCTCCTTCGATGCGGCTTTGTTTGGCAACATCCTCGGTGTGACTGCTCAGGATGTGTGGGTAGTTGCTGCAGTGACGTTGGCTGTCATGCTTATCATTTTCTTCATGTATAAGCAATTGCTCTTCACTACCTTTAATATTGAGGTGGCGCAGGTCTATGGCGTCAAAACTGAATGGGTCGATACACTTTTCTCTCTGGCGCTGGCGGCGACATTGATCGCTTCGATGCAAATCCTAGGTGTGACGCTGATTGCCGCGGCGCTGGTCATCCCGGCTATCACTGCACGTTTGTTGACTGATAGCTTCAACCGCATGATCATTCTGTCCACGTTGATTGGAATGCTTACCAACCTAATTGGCATGTATTTGAGTTATTACATTGATGTTGCCTCGGGTGCAACCATCGTGCTTGTTCAGGCAACGGTCTTCGGTCTTTCACTTGTGGTTAGTTCGGTGCAAAAACGGGCTACTCGCCGCCTGGCACATACTCACATTTAGTTCTCTCGATTGGATCCACAAATTTTGGTCCTGGATGAACCCTCGGCTGGGCTCGACCCGCGGGACATTGATCAACTTATTGCGTGAACTGCCAATCACGATGCTTGTTTCTACTCACGACATGAAACTGGTGCAGGAGTTGTTCCCGCCCACGATTGTGATGGACGAAGGCCAAATCGTGGCAGATGGGAGGACAAACGATATTCTGGACGATGAAGAGTTGTTGACAGCCCACGGGCTGGAGAAGCCGTAACAAAAAGTCCGCCTCGAAAGAGGCGGACTTTGATTTTAAGGCGTAATACACAATGATTAGGTCGTAACCTAAAATTGATGAATCCCGTCTTGTTAATGCCTTTGACCTGCTTCGGCGGGTTGACTACCCATTGACTTAAACACAATCAAAATTTGGTAGGCAGAAAAGTTGCCTGCTGGAGAGAGTCCCATGTATCTCAGGCGTCGAAACTCCTTGGTCATACGATTTGCTCTTCTCTTTGCATTCATTGGGGCTACATTTGGTGCGGGCTCGCCAGCACAAGCATTACCTGCCCCACAGTCTGATACGTGTGAGCCGGGTACAAGCTGGGTGTGGGCAAGGGGTCCATCACGTCCGGACATTGCACAAAAAGCTGAAGTGGCTCTCAAAAAAGAGGGGCTCGAATCTGTGGTCGTTGCCACAGACTACGGAGAGAAAGATTCATGTGGGAATTTTGAATTGTTCGGTACAGACTTTCTGGTCACCCTCCAAAACAATTCCAATCTTAAGCTGTCCTCTGACGCTCAATCAGAAATTGCAGATCGGATTCGTGCCGCACTCCTGCAAGTTGGGGAACCTCAATTAGGAAATGTTCGAATTGATTTTGGATCTGGTGTGGCGAAATCATATACAGATTCATCGAATGTTCAGAATCCTGCTGAGAGCCTGGCAGTCACGTCTGAGTCCTCTTCAACT
>DASWEH010000627.1:0-6269 GCA_036394895.1 Anaerolineales bacterium | reverse complement strand
CAATCGCTCCAAATGTGGCAAAGATTTGCATCAAGCGTTTGCGCAAATGGGAATAATCTGCAATCGCGCCGAGAATGGGGAGGAACAAAACTTGAAGTCCAACCGAGAATGAAATACAGTAGGGTAAGAAAGAATCAGGCGCAACCGGAATTCCAAAGAAACGAGCTAATCCGTCTGGGCTTGCTTTTGCAGCTTCTGCTGCAAGGGAAGCGATATAGGGACCGAGAAAAACTGTTCCGATGGTTGTGCTGAAGGCAGAATTAGCCCAATCGTACATTGCCCAGCCGAAGATTTCACGTCGATCGTTCGTGGTTGCTTGCGGTGTCGTCATTGTGCCTCCGATGGCAGTTAATTTTGTCGATCCTAACAATCAAAACCCCACTTGCCTGTTTTGGGTTGCGAAAATCTGGGAATGTGTTAGAATCCGCCCATTCCCAAATAGGGCAGGGGACGGAAATCAAAGCAAAAAAGCCCCTTGCGCATAAATGAACTTTCGTATATAATCACCGTTTGCTATCCCGCCAAATGTCGCGGGATGGATTTGTGTGTTTACCGCCAGTTGCATCGTCTCCAGATTTAGATCTTGCCCAACATTTGAAAAGAAAAAAGTTTAGGGACTGATGCGGCACGTTGAATCCGACTCACCAGCCCCAGGCCAGGAGTAGAACCGAATGTCTTCTTTACCCCGCAAAAGTTACGCGCGTATTCCTATTGATATCAAACTACCCAATCTAATTGAAGTCCAACTCGACTCATTTGAACGCCTCAAAAAGGAGGGTCTTGGCGATCTCTTCCATGAGGTTTCGCCAATCGAATCTTACAACAAGGGAATGAAGTTGTATTTCCCAAGCCGCAGCCCCGAAGCAAAACAATGGGGGCTGAAATATTGGTTTGGTGAACCCAAGCATACCATCGAAGAATGTGTCGAACGTGATCTCACTTATGCCAGTCCGTTGTATGTTTCTGTTTTGCTGGCTGGTCCCGATGTTCCCGAACCGATCAAACAGGATATCTTCCTCGGCGATTTCCCTGAGATGACGGATAAAGGCACGTTCATTATTAACGGCACGGAACGTGTCGTTGTCTCGCAGTTGATCCGATCCCCTGGCGTTTACTTCGAAGCGCCAACTGATCGCGCCACGGGGCGTCCGCTGGCCATGTCCAAGCTCATCCCCGATCGCGGCGCGTGGATGGAATTTGAAACCCGTAAATCGGATTACATCATCCTGAAGTTCAACCGCAAGCGCACAGTGCCGATTACGGTTTTCTTGCGCGCGTTGGCTGCTGTAGATGATGGCATAAAAGACTCGCCATTAAAGACGGGCAGCGATGAAGAAATTTTGTCCCTGTTTCAGGATGTGGACAATAATCCTGAACGTATGTTTGTTGCCTCCACCCTCAAGCAGGAACCCGAGTGGGAAGTTACGAGCAAGCAGACGATTGCTGAAGCGGCTTTGATTGAGTTCTTCCGCAAGATGCGCCCAGGTGATCCTGCCACGCTTGAAAATGCTCGCCAGTTCCTCGAAGAGCAGTTATTCGATCAGCGCCATTATGACCTTGAGCGGGTTGGTCGTTATAAATTGAATCAGAAGCTAGACTTGGAAGTTCCTATCCCGCATCGCACCGTGACAAAAAGCGATGTGATTCGACTGCTGCGCCGCATGATCCAGATCAACAACGGCGTTGAAAAGCCCGATGATATTGATCATCTGGGAAATCGCCGCGTCAAGACAGTGGGGGAGTTGATCCAGAACAAGCTGCGGATCGGCTTGCGACGTATGGAACGCGTGATCAAAGAACGCATGTCCATCCGTGATCAGGAGCAGTTGTCGCCCGTGACGCTGGTCAATATCCGTCCCGTGGTTGCAGCATTGCGCGAGTTCTTTGGTTCATCCCAGCTTTCTCAATTCATGGATCAGACCAATCCGCTCGCGGAACTGCGTCATAAGCGCACACTATCAGCGTTAGGTCCGGGTGGTCTGCGCCGTGAACGGGCGGGCTTTGATGTACGCGATGTGCATCACTCACACTACGGACGCATCTGTCCAATTGAAACACCTGAAGGTCCAAACATTGGTTTGATCGGTCGTTTGGCTTCTTTCGCGCGAGTGAATGAGTATGGTTTCATTGAAACTCCCTATCGCAAGGCTTATCGAACCATGTCAGCCGACGATGAACGGCTGGAAGGTCGTACATTACGTGAGAATGTTGTCGATCCAAAATCAGAAGAAGTTCTGTTCAAGAGTGGCGAGATAATCGACGCGAAAATGATCAAGAGGATTGCCAAGACTGGCAATCCGGTGAGCATTGTTCCGTATGTATCCGATCAATTCGATTATCTCTCGGCTGATGCAGAAGATAAGTATGTGATCGCTCAGGCAAATGCTCCATTAACTGATAGCAAAGAATTTGTACGTGACCGTGTGTCCTGCCGCTATCACTCCGGCTTTATCTTCTCGACCCCAGAATCAGTGGATTATATGGATGTGGCTCCTCATCAGGTTGTTGGTATTAGTGCTGCGCTCATTCCCTTCCTCGAGCACGATGATGCAAACCGCGCCTTGATGGGTTCGAACATGCAAGCGCAGGCTGTTCCGCTTGTGCGTCCTGAAATTCCCCTGGTTTCCACGGGTATGGAATATCATGCCGCCCTGGACTCCGGTCAGGTTGTGGTGGCAGAAGCCGACGGTGAGATCACTTCTGTTACCGGTAACACGATCACCGTTAAAGAACGCGGTGGCATGCATACGTATCAACTTCGCAAATACCAGAGATCCAATCAGAGCACTTGTATCGATCAGCGTCCTGCCGTTGTGAAGGGACAAAAGATCAAGAAAGGCGATATTATCGCTGACTCGTCATCCACAGAAAGTGGACAATTAGCTCTGGGTCAAAACGTGGTTGTGGCTTTCCTTTCCTGGGAAGGTGGCAACTTCGAAGATGCCATTCTGATCTCAGAACGCCTTGTTCAGGAGGATCGCTTTACTTCTGTCCATATTGAAAAATATGAAGTAGAAGCACGCGATACCAAACTGGGTCCAGAGGAAATCACGCGTGACATTCCTAACGTCGGTGAAGATGCGATCAAAGATCTCGATGAGAATGGGATCATTCGTATCGGCGCTGAAGTTGGGCCGAATGATATTTTGGTTGGAAAGATCACACCCAAAGGCGAGAAGGAGCTTACTCCTGAAGAACGTCTCTTGCGTGCCATCTTTGGCGAGAAATCACGTGATGTAAAGGATACATCTCTGCGTATGCCCCATGGTGAACGTGGGAAGGTAGTCGATGTAAAAGTCTTCACTCGCGAAGAAAATTCTGATCTCTCTGCCGGTGTAGATATGATGGTACGTGTCTCCGTCGCTCAACGCCGCAAGCTGACAGCTGGAGATAAGATGGCAGGTCGCCACGGAAACAAAGGCGTGGTCTCGAAAGTGGTTCCCGTGGAAGATATGCCTTTCCTGGAAGATGGAACGCCGGTTGACATCATTTTGAATCCGCTGGGTGTTCCAGGTCGTATGAATATCGGTCAGGTGTTGGAAGTTCATCTCGGATGGGCTGCAAAACGTCTTGGCTATCGGGCGGTGACGCCTGTGTTCGATGGAGCATCCGAAGAGGAGATCGAGGCTGAACTCGCCCGCGCCTGGATCGTTGACCAGGCCTGGAAAGAATCAGCTGTGAACGCCTGGGAATGGATCAAGCAACAGGAATATGATCCTGAATCAATTCAAGATGATGATGAAGTCAGACGGCTCTATCTCGAAGAATGGCTTGGCAGCCGCAAATATGATCCGTACGATTTGAATGATGTGGATTATGCGCGTCATGCTGCCGCAGCGGAATGGGTACGCGATCGAGGCTATGATCCTGATACTATTTTCCATCCCGCAGATGTAGACCCGCGTTTGCGAGAACAATACAATACGGCAGCCGTTAGCGCTTGTCTCCGCTTGTGGATCGACAGTCATGATCACCCCGGTAGAGTTGCTGAGGCACGCCTCATGGAGGTCGCTCAGGAGATCACGAACGCGACCGGAGATCCATTGCCAATACTTGGCAAGCAGGTCTTGCGTGATGGCAAGTCTGGTATTCCTTATGACCAGCCCGTGACCGTCGGCGTCATGACGGTGTTGAAACTGCATCATCTTGTGGAAGATAAAGTCCATGCGCGCTCTACGGGTCCTTATAGTTTGGTCACACAACAACCGCTGGGTGGTAAGGCGCAGTTTGGTGGTCAACGCTTTGGTGAAATGGAAGTGTGGGCACTCGAAGCTTATGGTGCCGCCTATACCCTGCAAGAAATGCTGACGGTAAAGTCAGATGATGTACAGGGACGCGTCAATACTTATGAAGCGATCGTCAAAGGCGAACCAATCGAAGAACCCAGCATTCCTGCTTCATTCCGCGTGCTGGTTAAAGAATTGCAATCACTTGGTCTTGCTGTAGAAGCGATCAATGAAGGTGGTGATGTTGTCAAGTTTGGTAAGGATGAAGAAAAACAACATCCGCCCAAGTTAGATACTGGTTTGTTGGGCATTGGAAATAATCTAATGACCAAGTAGTAATCTTGACGGCAACTGGAGTGGGTGATAAAATCAACCTTCGTTGCCAATAGATAAAGCGGCAATAATCCCGCTACAAGGCATGGCACTACAAATGAGGCCATCAGTACATTATGATGGCCTTATTTCTTGCGACAATCTATTGTCAAATCATTGTAAAGAAAGTAGTAATCGGAGGCGAATCATGCCGACAATCAACCAAATGGTCCGCAAGGGCCGCAAGAATAAGAGAGTAAAAAGCAAAGCTCCGGCCCTGCAGTACACATTGAACTCGTACAAGCAGCGTCGTGTGCGTCAGGATAAGGGCGCACCTCAAAAGCGCGGCGTTTGTACGATCGTGCGTACAATGACCCCAAAGAAGCCGAATTCTGCATTGCGGAAGATCGCTCGCGTTCGTTTAACGAACGGTATTGAAGTGACTGCTTACATTCCGGGCGAAGGTCATCAGTTGCAGGAACACTCTGTAGTGTTAGTGCGTGGTGGTCGTGTGAAAGATTTGCCGGGTGTGCGTTATCACATCGTGCGTGGCTCATTGGATACCACTGGCGTAGCGAATCGAAAACAAGGTCGCTCCAAGTATGGCGCGAAGCGTCCAAAGTAATTGACGGAGTAATGAATTATGCGTAGAGCAAAACCTGAACAACGGGAAATCCTTCCTGATATTCGTTATAACAGCGTATCTGTTCAAACCATGGTGCAGCATGTGTTGAAGCGCGGCAAGAAAAGTGTTGCCGTTGGACTCATTTATGATGCCATGGATCTGATCAAAGAGCGTACGCAGAAAAACCCATTGGATGTTTTCGATGGTGCGCTCAAGAATGTCTCTCCAGTGATGGAGGTTCGCCCGCGACGTGTGGGTGGTGCGACCTATCAAGTCCCTATGGAAGTCTCGGCGGATCGCCGCACAACGTTGGCGCTCCGCTGGATTTTGTCTGCAGCTCGCGAGCGCTCCGGGAAATCTTTCGCCGAAAAGTTGGCTGGCGAATTAATTGATGCTTCTAATGAGACAGGCGCTGCAATCCGCAAGCGTGATGAAACCCATAAGATGGCAGAAGCAAATCGCGCCTTCTCGCATTACCGCGTCTAGGCGATTTTAGAGGAATTGTAAAGGTAGTTTAACGAATGGCCCGTGAGTATCCGCTCGAGAAGTATAGAAATATTGGAATTATTGCCCACATTGACGCCGGTAAAACAACAACTACCGAGCGTATTATGTTCTACACGGGCAAGACTCATCGCATCGGTTCCGTCGATGAGGGGACGACTGTTACCGATTGGATGGTTCAGGAACGCGAGCGTGGTATCACCATCGTTTCTGCAGCTGTATCCGCCGAATGGAAGGGCTATCAGTTCAACTTAATTGATACCCCAGGCCATATCGACTTTACAGCCGAAGTTCAGCGCTCCCTGCGTGTTTTGGATGGGGGCGTTGTTGTCTTTGACGCAGTTCAGGGCGTGGAACCTCAGAGCGAGACGGTATGGCGTCAGGCGGACCGTTACGGTGTCCCGCGCATTTGCTTTGTCAATAAAATGGATCGCGTCGGCGCTTCCTACGAGCGGACCATTGAATCCATTAAAGAACGTTTGGGTGCCAACCCGATCCCGATGCAGTTACCAATCGGTTTTGAAGCGACGTTCCGGGGGGTTGTTGACCTTCTGGAAGAAAGGGCTATTCTCTGGGAAGATGATTTAGGAAAAGAACCTAAA
>DASWEH010000626.1:0-9332 GCA_036394895.1 Anaerolineales bacterium | reverse complement strand
TTTTTGACCCGCCAAAGGCAAAAAGTGCCATATACAGCCGCTTCGGGTATTCCATGCGCTTGGCTCTTTTAGCGGTGAGCATGGCGGCCTTCATAGGTGTTCCGGTAGGTGTCTTCGCGGCACTGAGGCAAAACAGTTGGGTGGACTATGTGAGTTTATTTGTTGCCACTATCGGCATTTCGCTTCCAAGTTTTGTTATGGCAATCTTCTTGATCATCATTTTTGCTACCGGGCTGCATTTGGTCAGTGTGGTTCCCAAGAATTGGGACCAATTCAGAGCCTGGATTCTGCCGGCGGCTGTGTTGGGATTTGGAACCATGGCTTATACGGCCCGCCTTACGCGTACTTCCATGCTGGAGGTATTGCGACAGGACTATATCCGTACGGCACGTTCCAAGGGCCTGCATGAAAGAGTGGTTGTGTATCGCCATATGATGCGCAATGCTATGATTCCAGTCGTGACCATTCTGGGTCCTGCCCTGGCAGCGCTGGTGACAGGTTCATTCATCATCGAAACCATGTTTTCTTTTCCGGGGATGGGACGAGCTTATGTAACTGCCATCAGTCAGCGTGATTATTCCATGATCATGGGCACAACCCTGATCTATGTTTTCCTGATTTCTGTTGCGAATCTGACCGTTGATTTCTTATATGTATTGATCGATCCTCGTATTCGCTTGGAAGATTAAAACTTCAAGCAAGGAGTTCCAATGACTAATATAGCTGGCTCCCAGCCTCAAGAGATTTTACCGGTCATCGCACAGCTGAATGTTAGAGGACGCGGGCCATGGCAGGAAGCGTGGGGACGCTTTTTGCGAAACAAGGCTTCCATTGTCGGACTGGTGATTGTCCTGTTTTTTTTGCTTGTAACAGCGTTGGCTTCCGTGATTGCGCCTCACAGCCCACTGCAGTTGAACAGCGGCAAGGGCTTTTTGCCGCCAGCCTGGGTTGAAAAGTCAAGCACGGGTAAAACAGGCGATTCAGATTTCCTTCTCGGCACAGATACACTTGGCCGCGACGTATTGAGCCGCGTAATGTATGGCTCTCGTGTTTCGATGATGGTAGGCTTCGTTCCCACTATCATCATTATTCTGGTCGGTACACTTGTTGGCATGGCCGCTGGTTATTATGGTGGGTCATGGGATAATCTCCTCATGCGCATTACCGATATCATGTATGGGTTCCCCGACCTGCTGTTCTTTATTATTATTTTAGTTGCTTTGCGCGATACCTGGCTCGGCCAACTGATGAGCGGCTTGTTCCTGCTCTTTTTTGCCCTAGCTGTTGTTAACTGGGTGGGCGTCGCACGGCTTGTCCGCGGTCAGGTACTCTCTTTGAAGGAAAAGGAGTTCATTGAGGCGGCCCGCAGCATTGGTGTCAAAGATTCCCGTATTATGTTACGTCATTTATTGCCTAATGTGCTTGGACCTCTTATCGTTCTAACCGCATTTCAGATACCGAATCTGATTATTGTCGAGGCGATCCTGGGTTATCTTGGCTTGGGATTGAGGCCTGCCACGGATCCTCATGCCTTCTTTATCACCAGTTGGGGTTCGCTTCTGTTGGATGGACAGACCGCAATTAATGCACAACCCTTTATCCTTCTAGCTCCAGCCATATGTGTGGCGCTGGTCGTTGTAGCGTTCACCTTTATCGGTGATGGCCTACGCGATGCACTTGATCCTCGCATGCGCGGCACACAGTAAGCTGTGTTGTTTAAGTGATTCTCTAAAAAAGTATATGGCGTGGGGCTGTGTTCAATTGGTGAAGCGCGTTGGCAGACGCGTTGCACCGCGCCACCCAGGGCGAAGTGATCCTTAATCCGAGCTTGGCTGTACGAGTGCTGCAAAACATCCCGGCGAAAAAGGCGGCGAACAACCTCTTTTCACCGAACTGACCGACCGCGAACTGGTCGTACTCAAACTTATCGTCAACGGCCTGAACAATAGCCAAATCGCCGAAAAATTGCTCATAAGCGAAAATACGGTCAGGGGCCACGTCAGCAATATTCTGAGCAAACTGTAGCTTGCAGGCTGCGTGCAGAAGGCAGTCCAGCCTGTGCTGGACCGGCGCGAAAGATATGCATGTTATGTTCCGCCATATTCTTCCCAATAGTCTGGGACCAGGGAGTGCTTAAAAGTCTGAGTAAAATAAGGGTATGAACAGTCCAAAATGCGGATGTAAAGAGAAATAACACAAGATTCGAAAGACTGAGGCAGGTAGCTGATGCTATCGCTTTAACCTATTCTCAAAACTTGTGGCTGTAGCCTATTGTTTTTCTGTTTCCAATCTCACCTACTGTGTATGTTACGGAGACTCTATTGTTAGTAAGTTGAGTTCATTCATGCCATGCATTATAATGAAAATATGTATGGAAGGTCTTTTATTGCCGTATTGATTTTTCTGTTGCTGGTGACTGGATGCATTCCCTCCTCCCGCGCTACTGAAGATGTTCCGTCCGCTATGCCTCCTGCGCCGATGACAGTTGCCACTGATGTCCCCAAACAAAACGACCTGATCTTTATCGAGTTCTTCGCGATCACCTGAATGGATTGCCGTCGCATGGACCCCATCGTGCATGGGTTGAAGACGAAATACAGCGGTTGCATGACAATGGAACGCGTGAATTTCCATCAACGCACTCCCTGGCATGAGTTGATCTTTCCGGCTGGCTCTCCTGAATTTGCACTGTTGGATTCAGACGAACAAATCATTTATCGCTGGTTTGGGTTTACCGAGGAGGAAGAATTCGCCGCGGTGCTCGATCCGTTATGTAGTGGTTAAAAAATATATACCCTGATGGTTTATGTCTTCAGGGTCTATTATTATTTAGATAACTCAAGGACTTCGCTTTTCTTCAGATCAAGGTCAACATCGTAGACCACAGGTCTGGTGGGCAGGCCATGCCATGGCGATAAAGGTCAGGGGTTGACCGACGAGTTCCGTACCACGTACCCGCCGGAGGAACAATATTGTTGGAACCGCGGCTGTCATGGTGAAGTTCCTTATGATCAAGGCTTTACCATCCCAAAGAAGATCCCGGCTGTGATTGGGCAAACAACCCTGGCGAAATTTTCTGATGCGGCACAACTGAATGCCTATATCCGCGCTGCAATGCCATTTTGGAAGCCAGGTAGTCTGACGGAGGATGAGTCCTGGCGCGTGACGGCCTTCATCCTGCGCGAGAATAATTTGTGGGATGATAAAACGGAACTGAATGCCTCCAATGCCGCGAACGTGAAAATCCCGCGCGCCGCCTTCCTGACTCCCGTAGGTACGCCTCAACCGGCTGAAGTCCAGAAAGGGAACGGAATGATGATCTGGTTCGTGTTGATCGGCGTGCTAGGACTCATCGTTTTGTTGATGTTCATCCTCAAAAAATCTCGAAATACGACTACAATCTAGAGGGAGGTTGCATGAAAACGAACTTTATGAAAGCTTTGCTCACTTTGTTTGTTCTCGCTCTGACACTACCTGCTTGCGCGCCGCAAGTGCCAGTCACTCCCTTCGTTGTGGATACGCCCACTCCAACCTTGGTCCCTGTAGGTACGCCGACGCCTGCCACGCGTTCATTGACTATTTGCCTTGGCGAGGAACCAAACACGTTGTATCCCTATGGCAACCTCAATTCCGCGGCTCGTAGTGTTCTTTCTGCCGTCTACGATGGTCCGATGGATGTTACGGATTATGGATATGAGCCGATCATCCTTGAGAAAATTCCGAGCCTTGAGGATGGTGACGCGCAGATAAGCCCGGTGAGCGTCAACGCGGGCTCGCAGGTTGTTGATTCAAGTGGCAATGTTGTGTTACTCAGCACTGGCACAAAAGTTCGTCCGAGTGGCTGTCGCAGCGATGCCTGCGCGATCAGCTATGACGGTTCCAGCACTCTCCAGATGGATCAACTGGTTGTGACCTTTACGATGCTCAAAGGGCTGATGTGGTCGGATGGCGCGCCTCTGAGCGCTAGTGATTCGATCTATTCATTTGGACTCGCAAAGAGTGAGGCCACCCCCGGCTCAAAATTCCTGGTCGACCGCACGGCCACGTATGAAGCGGCTGACGATCAAGCCATTCAATGGTGGGGCATTCCCGGTTTTATTGACCCGGATTACTACACTAATTTTTGGATGCCATTACCTGAACATGCCTGGAGCGAATTCCAGCCAGCTGACCTCGTAAAAGTCGATGTATCCTCGAAATTGCCGCTAGGATGGGGACCTTATATTATCGATAAGTGGGAAGCAGGCAAGAGTTTACACTTTATCAAAAACCTCAATTATTTCCGCGCAGATAGTGGATTGCCAAAGTTTGATGAATTGACGTTTCTGATTTTCCCGGATGCGGATGCTGCCATGAGCGCGCTCGTAGATGGGACGTGCGATGTACTTGATCCCTCCACTCGTTTGGACGGACAGGTAGGGCTGCTTCAGCAAATGCAGATTGACAATCAAGCGCGCTTCTTGACTGCCCAGACCAACGTCATAGAGTGGTTGGGATTCGGCATTACGCCGGCCTCTTATGACGATGGTTTTGATGTCAAGAAGGATCGTCCTGATTTCTTTGGCGATAAGCGTACCCGTCAGGCAATTGCCTTATGTTTGGATCGCCAGAAGGTTGTGGATACGGTTTTGTTTGGTCTTTCACAGGTGCCTGATAGTTATGTTCCTTCCGATCACCCTTTGCATAATGCCAATGTGCAAACCTATGAATACAATCCTGCTTCAGGCAATCAAATCCTTGAACAAGTGGGTTGGCTGGATAAGGACAACAATTCTTCTACGCCCCGCCTGGCTCAGAACGTTACGAATGTTCCCATCGATACACCTCTTGTCTTGAACTATTACACAACGTCTGCAACGCAGCGCCATCAAGTGGCTGAAATTTTTACCCAATCACTGGCTGAATGTGGAATCGGCTTGAATGTCATTTATTCCTCTGCGTCTGATTTTTATGCACAGGGACCTATTGGTCCACTCTTTAGTCGTCAGTTTGATCTTGCGGAATACGCCATCGGCGTTAACAGTCTTGAGCCGCAATGCAATTGGTTTACCAGTTCGCAGATCCCGAATGATTCAAACCACTGGGTGGGTACCAATGTGAGCGGGTATAAAAACGCCAATTTCGATGTTGCCTGCCAAAAGACCCTTCAATCTGTTTCCACGGATCCTGAATACGCATCTCATCAGGAAGCCCAGGCTCTCTTTGCAGCCGATATTCCCGCCATTCCACTTTACCTGAGACTCAAAGTCGCTGCGACGCGGCCCGATTTTTGCGGCTTCACTCTCGACCCATCTTCCTCGTCTGCGTTAGCAGATATTGAAACGTTCGATTACGGAGACTCTTGCGCGCAATAAAAACCCATGATTGACGTTGGCGTTCACGCGATACCGTTTCATTAAGCGGTAGGTCGGACACCTGTCCTGGTGGACGGCGCCAGGGGGTACGGTGTTGCCAACACCTGCACTGGCGTGCGGCGCAAGTGTCCGACTTAGGCAGCATCGCCAGATATGCCAGGTTATCACGGCGATTCCCAATGAACCCAATTCTGTAAACAGACAAAACTTTGCTATAATGCGTGCATTCCTGAACATAGGAGTACCCTGTGATGAATAACAACAAACCTTTATTGGAAGTAAAAGGACTCAAGACATATTTCTACACCGAAGATGGTGTAGTGCGCGCGGTGGATGGTGTGAACCTTGAAGTATATCCCGGCGAAGTGCTTGGATTGGTGGGCGAGTCGGGTTGTGGCAAGAGCGTGACATCTCTTTCGATCATGCGCCTGATCTCCAAACCTGGGAAAATCGATGAGGGTCAAATTTTATTGGATGGCGAAAACCTCCTCGAATTGCCTGAAGAAGAAATGATCAAAGTACGCGGTAATCGTATCTCCATGATCTTTCAACAGCCGCAAACTGCACTCAATCCTGTTTTTAAGGTTGGTGATCAACTCGCGGAAGTATTAAATGTTCACCAGGATCTGGGAAAAGAAGCCGGCTGGAAGCGTGCCATCGCATTGCTCAAAATGGTTGGCGTGCCTGATCCCGTACGCCGCGCAGAGGCCTATCCACATGAACTATCGGGTGGTATGGCCCAGCGTGTGATGATCGCGATGGCACTCGCCTGTGTCCCTGAATTATTGATTGCCGACGAACCCACCACAGCTTTGGATGTAACCATCCAGGCACAAATCCTCGATCTCATGCGTGACCTGCGACGGGAAATGGGGACATCGGTCATTCTCATCACTCATGATCTCGGCGTGGTGGCAGAAATGGCTGAACGTGTCGCGGTGATGTATGCAGGCGAGATCGTCGAACAAACCGATGTCAACACCTTGTTCGACGAGCCTTTGCATCCCTACACCCAGGGTTTGATCGGTTCGATTCCCATTCTGGGTGAGATCAAAGAGAGATTGGATGTCATTCCCGGATCCGTGCCGAACCTGGTGAATTTGCCGCCGGGCTGTCGTTTTGCGCCGCGCTGTCAGGCGCGCTTCAAATACAACTGCACGATTTGTGCAGAGGTCAAGCCTGAATTGGAAGAAGTCAAACCGGGTCACTTTGTGCGTTGCTGGTTATATCAAAACGCGGAGGGCCATGTCGCTCCGCTTAAAGTTAGTTAACCACGGTTTTTATTGGAGCATTCAATATGCAAACAGATAACAATCATCAAGGGGAAACGCTTGTAGAAGTAAATAACCTGGTTAAATATTTCCCTGTGCGCGCCGGTTTATTACAGCGTGTTGTCAATCAAGTCAAAGCCGTGGATGATGTCAGTTTCTTTGTGAAAAAAGGGGAAACGCTGGGATTGGTGGGCGAATCCGGTTGTGGCAAGACGACCGTGGGACGGACGATGCTCCGCCTCATCGAACCTACAGCCGGCGCAGTAAAGTTCCGGGGGCAGGACGTGTTCTCCATGAAGCCGCGCGAATTGAAGATTGCGCGTCGCGACATGCAGATCATTTTCCAGGATCCCTACGCTTCGCTCGATCCACGCGTGCCCATTGGCGAATCGGTCATGGAGGGACTTCACATCCATAAGATTGGCACGCCCCGAGAGCGCGTGGACATCATGCTCGAAACGCTTACCAAAGTTGGGCTGGAGAGTTATCATTCGCGTCGTTACCCGCACGAGTTTTCCGGCGGTCAACGTCAGCGGATCGGGATCGCGCGTGCCCTGGCCCTCCGCCCCAAATTCATCATCTGTGATGAGCCGGTCTCAGCGTTGGATGTTTCCATCCAATCTCAGGTCTTGAACATTTTGAAGGACTTGCAGACGGAATTTGGTCTTACGTATTTGTTCATTGCTCATAATCTTTCGGTGGTGGAGCATGTGTCCAATCGTGTAGCGGTGATGTATTTAGGCAAAATGGTAGAGATGACCTCGCGTGAGGAATTGTTCCGCAACCCGCTCCATCCTTATACGCAGGCGCTGATGTCTGCCATTCCGGTTCCAAATCCCCGTATGAAAAGACAGCGCACGATTTTGAAGGGGGATGTGCCCAGCCCTCTCAACCCGCCATCCGGCTGTCGCTTCCATCCACGCTGCCCGGTGGCGATTGAAAAATGTTCCCACGAGGAACCGCCCTTCATTGAAGTTAGCACTGACCATTGGGTGGCTTGCTGGCTGGCGCAATAGTGTGATACATTAAATTGTATGTCTGCGCCCTGTGTGCTCCTCGTTGACGATCAGCGTGATATAGTCCGGCTTCTCCATTCAACCCTCCAAACCCTGGGTCATCAGTTGGATATTATTGATGCGCCTTCTGGCGAGGAAGCCTTACTTGAGGCATCGCGGAAGAGGGTTGATCTGCTGGTAGCAGATTATCTTTTGCCAGGCATCTCAGGCGTGGAATTGATGCGCAAGATCCGTGCCCGTAACCCGGAACTAAAGGTCATCCTCATTTCGGGTATGACCGACCGCAAATCGCGTAATGACATGCTCGGCGCGGGTGCACAGGCAATCTTCGATAAGCCCATTCCGATGGCAGATTTTCTAGATGCAGTTGAACGCAGCCTGGGCTTGGTGCGGACGATCTTCCCACCCGAATCGAGCAAGGAAGCCGAGCAACATCGTCAGACTCTTTCAGAATTGTTGAGCGGTTTTCGACAGAAGATCAAAGCAGATGCTGTCTTCCTGATCAGTGACCGCGGTCGCGTACTGGCACGAGCTGGAGATCTGTATGACAGCAGCATGGAGGTTTCCCTACTCTCTTCCTTGATGGCGATCTATAGCGCGGGATTGAAAGTTTCCCGATTTATTCATCAGGAACATTTAGATAACTATCATGTCTTCCGCGGCGGAGATCATGACCTGCTTCTCATCCCGGTCAATTCTGCTCATGCGTTATTGCTGGCTGGCAAGGATCTTGCCAGGTCCGATCGGATGCTGAAGACCGTGGAAGGAATGCTCTTTGTGCGCGGCGATGTGGAGAATGTGCTGCAGTCGCTGGGAGTGGCACCTATGCCGGTCGTAACGGAATCAACCATCCCTGAGCCCGAACCGTTGCCATTGGCGCCAGAGGAACCTGAACCAGAGGTCGATGTAGATGCGCTGTTCGCGTCTGCAAGCGATAAATCTCCAGTAAAAGATCTGGATGCATTTTGGGATGAGGCCGTGGAGAAAACCAGCAAAATTCCAACCAACCCGGATGTCATCTCATTTGAAGAAGCCAGCAAATTGGGTTTAACGCCCGGTAAGACCATGCCGGTAAAGCTGACAGGTTCTCTGAAGGATACAGGTCCACTCAAGCCACCGAAGTGACATTGCTCATCCCCAGTCGCTATGATACAATGTGCCACGCACTGGGGCGTGGTGCAAGGGCAGCACACCAGCCTTTGGAGCTGTGGATCTTGGTTCGAATCCAGGCGCCCCAGCCAAGTTTCCTGGTACAGGTATCCCGCTTCGGCGGGGCTTCTTTTCTACCGCTTGGCGGTACTATGTAAAATAGGATTTGTGGCGAAAGTCGAAGAGCCCGCCGTCAAATCCTATTTTTGTTTGCCCCTTTTCGCGCTGAGTGCTACGCAGTCGAAGCGGGGAAGGGGAATCATTTGGAGTTTTATGAAAGTTACTGCTGTATTATTAGCTGCAGGGCAAGGCACACGGATGAAGTCTGATCTGCCGAAGGTTTTGCATCCTTTGTGCGGCAAGCCCATGTTATGGCATGTTTTGGAAGCGTTGAAAACTGCTACAACAGAAAAGCCCGTTGTCATTGTCGGTTATGGCGCGGAAGAAGTAAGGAAATATGTTGGCGATTCTGCCGAATGTGTTCTGCAGGAACCGCAATTGGGAACGGCCCACGCCGCGCTACAAGCCGAATCTGTGCTCAG
>DASWEH010000625.1:0-10189 GCA_036394895.1 Anaerolineales bacterium | reverse complement strand
GCGATTTCAACGGCATCACCGAAAAGCTGGATTATCTGCATGATTTAGGCATCCGCGGGATTTGGCTGATGCCTATCAACCCATCCCCCTCCTATCATGGCTATGATGTGACGGACTATTATGCGGTCAACCCTGATTATGGGACGATGGATGATTTCAAACGCCTGCTTGCGGAGGCGCACAAACGTAATATCAAAGTCATCATTGACCTGGTGCTTAACCACACGAGTGCAGAACATCCCTGGTTTCGGGATGCGCTCAAACCGGGAAGCGAGCATCACGATTGGTATGTTTGGAAGGATCAAGATCCTGGCATGCTCGGTCCATGGGGTGCGCCCGCCTGGTATAAGGCGACGAACGGAGGATATTACTATGCCATCTTTTGGGATCAAATGCCCGACCTGAACTACGACAATCCCGCGGTTCGAGAAGAGGCGAAAAAAATTTCTTCGTTCTGGCTAAAGGATGTAGGCATTGACGGCTTCCGCCTCGACGCGGTGCGCTATCTGGTCGAAGACGACAAACTGGCAGACTCAACCACAAATCATGTGTTTCTTAAAGAGTGGGGTGATTACTATCGGTCCCTTAATCCGAAGGCATTTACAGTCGGCGAAGCCTGGACCGACAACGCCAATGTCAAAGAGTACACCAAAACAGATGCCGAACTGGACTCGGCCTTCAACTTCGATCTTTCCACAGCCATTCTCAAGTCACTGAATGAAAGCAATAATACTTCTGTTCGATTCCTTCTCCAGACCACCGTGAGGGATTTCCCGCAACAGGATAACGCTAACTTTCTTACCAACCATGATATGCCACGCGTCGTCAATCAACTTGGTGAGAACAGTGAAGGCAAGGCAAAAGCCGCGGCAGGGATCCTATTCACGGCTCCTGGCATTCCTTTCATTTATTATGGTGAAGAGATTGGAATGAGCGGTACCAAACCTGATGAACTGATCCGCACTCCGATGCAATGGACAAACGAAAACGGGGCGGGTTTCACCAGTGGCAAACCTTGGGAACCAGTCAATTCGGACTTTTCCGCGGTCAATGTCGCGAAACAGACAGGCGATCATGCCTCCTTGCTCGAACATTATCGAAAGCTCATTCAGTTACGAAATGCCCATGCTGCTTTACGCGTCGGGAAAACATTTGTCGCTGAGTCAAATTCCAATAAGCTGGTGGCTTATTTACGCGCCAGCAAAGATGAAACACTTTTAGCGATCATCAATATAGATGATGCCCCCATAACTGATCCGCAACTCGAGCTTAGTGTGGGTCCACTCTCTGGTAATTATGAGGCGGTCTCTTTGCTGGATCAGTCCACCGTTAATTCTCTGCCATCGAATGACAAAGGCGGATTTGATGCTTATACTCTCCTGCCTGAAATTCCCCCGTATGGTGTAATTGTTATTCAACTTACACCTTCAAAATAAAGAAGACCCTAAAGGTTTCTTTTCCGTAACGTCATCCAGTAACGTTATGCATTCCTGATGGTCTGACCTTTGGTCAGCAAGGAAAACCTTTAGGGTCTGAAGTAAAGGAAACGTATGGAAGATTTTATTTTCGGAACGCTATCCACTGACGAGTCGCGCATTGCTCATTTGAGATTGCAGCGCGGCGGAGTCACACATGCCCACCAACGCTCACCGCACGACCCTTTGCCCGATCAAGCCATCCAAATTGATCTCACTGTCGGTCCTTCCTATGCCTACAATCAGGCGTGGATTTACTGGACAAACGATGGCAGTGACCCCGATGGAAAGAATGGCATTGCCCTAAACGGTTACGCGACTTCACTCGAGCCGATCGACTCGGAATGGGATACGTTGCTGTGGGGATACCTGCGTCGCTTTCGGGGCGAGATCCCGGGTCAGCGCGCAGGGACGGTGGTGCGTTATCGAGTCAGTGCAGGGAACAAGGATGAGGAAACCCTAGCAGATGGCGGAGCCTATTACGCGTTCTACGTGGATAACGATCCGCCTCCCGCCTGGGCACAGGACGCGATCATCTATCAGATTTTTGCGGATCGGTTTTTTAGTCCATCTAGCGACTTTCCAAAGATCGAGGCAAAGCCTTCCTTAAAATCCAATGGCACCTTACGTGGCATTATTGAAAAGTTAGATTACATCGCTGAACTCGGCACAAATTGTTTATGGCTTACTCCGATATTTCCAAGTCCAAGTTATCATGGCTACGACGCGACCAGTTTCTTTGAGATCAATCCGCGCCTCGGCACGAAAGAGGATTTCAAGGAACTCGTTGAACAAGCCCACGCACGGGGTATGCGCATCCTAATAGATTTCGTTCCCAACCACTGGTCCAACCAGCATCCGAGTTTTATCGAAGCCACCCAGGATCGTAATAGTCAATACTTCAATTGGTACACCTTTGAGCATTGGCCCGATCAATATAAATGTTTCTTCACCTCTCGAGGCTTGCCACAGATCAATTTACGGTACGCTCCGGCCCGCCAGCATGTTCTTGACGCCGCAAAATATTGGCTGGAGTTTGGCGCGGATGGCTATCGCGTGGATTATTGCATCGGTCCCACACCCGATTTTTACGGAGACTTCCGCCGCCTCACGCGCACATCCAAACCCGATTCATGGACGTTCGGCGAAGCCGTTGACCCACCCGATTCGCAGCTCACCTTCGAAGGCGGCATGGATGGCGCCCTCGACTTCATGTTGTTAGAAGCCATGCGCAAAACCTTTGCATTTGGCAGGTGGAATGCAAGACAATTTGGGGAATTTCTGGACCGGCACGAAACCTACTTCCCAGCGACGTTTACTCGTCCCTCGTTTCTCGATAATCATGATATGAACCGATTCCTCTGGGTAGCACGAGGTAACATACGCAAGCTCAAGCTCGTGGCGTTATGTCAGTTTACGCTTGCCGGCGCACCGGTCATTTACTACGGCACCGAAGTGGGACTTTCCCAACATGATGATGTGATGCAGCACGGACGCGCCATCCATGAAGAAGCACGATTACCGATGATTTGGGGTGAAGCGCAAGATCGTGAACTTTTCAACTTTTATAAAGGATTGATTTCTCTACGCAAAAATCACTCAGCCCTGCGGCGCGGGAGTCGTACCACCATTTTTTCAGATGAGAAGGTATTGGTATATCACCGAAGTGACGCTGAGAAAAGTTTAGTCACCGTACTCAATGTTTCGGAACAGGAAGTATCTTTTGAGCTTGAGTTAACTGAATCCGCTTTCGCCTTCGCGACAGGTCCCGAATGTAAAGTACAGGCTGCGGGAGGACAAAAAAGAATCTTCCTTCCACCTTTTGGCGGGATCGTCCTCCAATGAATATCCTCGGCGCGCTCGAACGGCACGAGAAGTTTAAGTCAAACTTCATTACGCCGCGGCATGTGGATGTATGGTATCCACCGGGTTATTTCGAAAACACTGCAGAGTGCTATCCCGTCCTCTATATGCACGATGGACAGAATCTATTTGACTCTGCGACCGCGTTTGGCGGCTCCGGCTGGGAAATTGACAAAACCATCTCGAAATTAATGGATGACAAAAAGATTTGCGGTGCCCTTGTTGTGGGAATCTGGAACACAGATATACGCTGGCGTGAATACATGCCACAAAAACCATACCAGTCGCTTGCGCTTGAAAGACATCACGAAAATTTTATTAATACCTATGGCGGCGCACCCATTTCAGATGCATACCTCCACTTTATCGTGGAGGAACTAAAACCGTTTATCGACTCAAACTACCGAACCCTGGCTGATCAATCGAATACGTTCGTGATGGGCTCGAGCATGGGCGGATTGATCTCGCTGTATGCTGTCAGTGAATATCCCGACGTCTTCGGCGGCGCGGGTTGTCTCTCCACCAATTGGCCGGCAGGCGAGAATGAACTGGTGGATGAAATGGCAAAAAACCTACCGGACCCGGAAACACACAAGCTGTATTTTGATTACGGCACGGAGGGACTGGATGCATTCTATGGACCGTATCAAAAACGGATGGATGAACACCTCCAGAAGGCTGGCTATGTGGAAAACCAGAATTCGATGACGCTCCAATTCGCAGGCGCCGACCATTCCGAAACTGCCTGGCGCGAGCGCATAGAAATTCCATTGTCGTTTTTACTTCCCTGATTGAAATGACGTAGAATCGTAACCAATGTAGGACAAGTTGCGTCTTGTCCTACATTATCTTACAATGAGGTTTCATAATGACAACACCAGACTGGGTTCAGGATGCAATTTTTTATCAAATCTTTCCGGATCGTTTTGCAAGAAGTACGCGTAATCCTTCAGCAAATCTGCCTTTTGAAACATGGAACTCGCCACCCACGCCGCATGGCTTCAAGGGTGGCGACTTGTATGGCATCGCTGAAAAGCTCGATTATCTAAAGGATTTGGGGATCACCGCTCTTTATCTCAACCCGATCTTTGCTTCGGCTTCCAACCATCGTTATCATGCTTTTGATTATTACGCGGTCGACCCACTGCTCGGTGGAAATGAAGCGTTCACCGAACTGCTCCATGAGGCCCACAAAAAGGATATTCGTATCATTCTGGATGGCGTGTTCAACCACGCCTCGCGCGGCTTCTGGCAATTCCATCACGTGCTCGAATGCGGCGACGGCTCACCTTATCGAGATTGGTTCCTCTTCGACCCCGAGCGCCTGAGCCGCAGAAAACATTGGGGCGCGTATCCGGGCCCACAGGAGTTGAGGGCTCTACAGCATGAAGATAGCATCACTGCCATTGGGTACCGCGGCTGGTGGAATTTGCCCGCATTGCCCAAGTTCAACACCAATGAGCCAGCCGTGCGCGAATTCCTTTTCGGCGTTGCCGAGCATTGGATCAAGCTAGGTGCGGATGGCTGGCGTCTGGACGTGGCAGAAGAAATTGATGATGATTCCTTTTGGCAGGAGTTCCGCAACCGCATCAGAAAAATCAACCCTGAGGCGTATATCGTTGCAGAGATCTGGCATGAGTCTCACCGCTGGCTGCAGGGAGATCAATTCGATGCGATCATGAACTATGATGTGACCAAACCGATGCTGGCATTCTTTCCCAGCACTCATCTTAATTATCGAGTCTTGCACCAGCAATCTAATTATCATGGCATCCAACAAGTCATCGACGCGCATGAGTTCGCCAATCGCATCGATCACAATTTGGGACTCTATCGAAATGATATTACCTATGCTCAATTGAATTTATTGGATAGCCACGATACACCGCGCTTCCTCTCCTGTGCTGGTGGAGATAAGGATGCCCTGAAATTAGCGTGGCTCTTTATGTTCTCGTATCCGGGTGCGCCGTGCGTCTATTACGGGGATGAAATCGGTCTGGATGGCGAACATGACCCGGATTGCCGCAAATCCTTCCCGTGGGAGGAAAGTAAATGGGATAAGGATCTGCTCTCCTACGTCAAAGGGTTGATCGCGTTGCGTAAGCAGAATCCCGCCTTGCGCCGCGGCGATTTTAGAAGGCTATGGTCAGCAGATGGCACGTATGCGTTCTCCCGATCGTTCGAAGATGAAACATTCGTCGTGGCATTGAACACCTCAGAATCGCCTCAGCAGGTCGAGGTCACGTATGAAGCGAAGAAGAGTCCAAAAGCAATCCTGGGGGAAGCATCCGATATTTCCATGAACGACCATCGTTTGAAATTCAAAATCCCCGCCCGAAGCGGCGTCATATTGAAATAAGCGATTGATCTCTAAGTGACTGTCACTTTTGCAGAGCACTCCAGAAGCGGAGCACACGGAGCAAGGTGGCAGTCACTTTTTGTTTAAGAACATGGCAGTTTCTGGCAGTTCATGACCTGGCTTTGGCAGTTGCACTATGGCAAGATGGTTACAGACCCATAACGAAAACCCTTAAGCTGGGTTCCAATTTCAAAGGGAAAGGTGGATGCGCCATGGCAGAAGATACACAGAAGATCCTCGACGAGATCCTTGACAATCTCAAAAGCAGCGACAGTGCGCGGCAAGTAGAGGGAATTCATGCGCTGGAACAGGTGAACTACAGCAGCAAATTTATTTTCTTCGAGCTGGAACGCCTTGCCATTCATGGCGTGGAAGATGTGCGAGCAGCTGCTCTGGATGCCCTGAGTTCCAAACCCAGCCAATATATTTCAAGCCAGCTTTCCAGGCTTTCAAAATACGACCGTATCACCGTATTAAAGGAAATCGAAGCCTGGCAGGCGAACGGACTGATCGAACCGCATCAGGCTGAGGTCCTGAGGCGACGATATGATTTCGAAGCCAAACCCGGTGTATCGCTCAAGTCTGCAACACCAACGATCAAGGAGGAGCAACCTGCAATCCCAGCGGTGATGGTTCCCGCAGGTCCGCGCCCATCCCTGATACAAACGTTGCTGAGCGAAGCCAGCATCAAAATTTATTTGTACCTGGGCGCGTTCTTTGTCATTGCGTCCGCGTTGATTTTGGCAGCGGTAGTGGAAGCGGCACGTTTGCCGATTTTAGCGGTGGCAACGCTGTCATTCGGCGGCGTGGCGCTTGGCATCCGCAAACGATTGCCTCAACCCAGTTTCGCTTTCTTTATTGTGTTCTCTTTCCTGCTGCTCATCGATGCAAATGTGTTCAAAGAATCGATTGGCTTCGTTGAACCGTTCCTGAGCCTTTACTGGTCCGTCATCTTTTTGCTCATGGCAGCCATCTGGAGTTTCAGCGTTTGGTTTTACGAGTCAAGGTTTTTCAGCGCAGTCGCTTTTGTTGCGCTCAGCCTGGCGTTCTATCGCGCGGGTGAAATTTTCAAGGCTGAAGTAGAACTACAAATCTTTCTCGTCATGCTGGCTTCTCTTGTAGGCTTGGCCGGCACATTCCTATTGAGAAAATGGAAAGACAGCAAGTTTTCCTTGTTTGTCTTTTTGCTCGCCCAATTGCAAGTCCTGAGTTTATTGTTCACCTCTCTTGTATTCGTAGCCGTCCACACGTTTGAACCAAATATTTCAAACGGATGGTGGCTCGTGATCGCGTTGACATGGCTGACTGCCGCCTCTTTCTACGCCTGGAGCGACCTCCTCACTCCTACCTTTTTCTTCCCATGGATGGCAGCTGCGGCACTCCTTCCGCTGCCCTGGTTTGTTCTCCACTCATTCCAAGCGACACAACCCGGCTACGTTTTCGGATTCTGGATCTGGGGCGCAGTATTTGGGCTGGTAAGTGAAATTGCATTTCGGCTCCCCATTGAAAAGATCAAAAAATACCATTGGGCGTTCCTGGCAGGTTCCGTGCCTTTATTCCTGACAGCCTTCTCCATCGCGCTTACCTGGGATAAGCCAGTCCTCACATTTGGGATCTTCGCGTTGACCGCATCTCTATATGCCAGCTTGCACCTGGTTCACCCACGCTGGTACGTATGGAGCGCGGCATTGCTCAGCGCATTATTTGCCTATTTCACATTCTTCTATTTGCCGATTATTGATAAGCTAGAAATTCCGATTGTCTATCAATTGCTGATCGCGAGTACATTGCTTGTCCTACCAGAGTTATTCACAAGAACGTCACTTTCACTAAAAACAGAATCGCGCTGGCCTGCGATCACTCTAGGAATTTTTATTTCTCTGCTGGGGATTACGCTGGCGCTCGCTGACCTTGAGCATCCCGGACGCGGCGCGCTCGTGTTGATCGTCTATGCCGGGCTGATCACACTCCATGCCATACATAGTAAGCTAGCCTGGCTCGGATACTTTGCTGCTGCAACCGAAACCCTCGCAATTGTTTATGGATTGAATTATTTCCATCTTGACTTATGGCTGCCTGCCCTAACGTTGCTATCCGCGCTTTATTACGCAGCAGGCTTTTTCTTCCGCCGTCGTGTGGATGAAATGAAAGGGTGGGGCAATGTTCTCATCAATAGCGGGTTAGCACTCGGCGCATTGCTTTCACTCACCTCTCTGGCATTGTTCAAAGAAACCAGCGGATGGTATATCCTGCTTATTGCTTTATTATTTGCAGTGGAAATATTTGCACGTCCACTCGCCTGGCTTGAAGTTGCCGTAGAAGGTTTGCTTTCCATCTCACTCTATTTGATTTTGGATGATTTCAAAATAAGCAAGATCGGACATTTCCTCTTCGGCGCAAGCCTCATCTGGCTGGGCGGAGACTTAATCTTCGGGCGTCTCATTCAAGGAAAGCGGACTTTCAGATCCATCACACTTGGGGCTGGCTATGTTTTGGTCGCCATGAGTACGTTTGCGATCTGGGTCGATCTAGATCCCGTTAGATCAACAATCTATTTATCCTTATATGCCATATTCTTCACGCTCAATGCCTATTTCCAAAAAGAACCGTTACTTGGTTATCTTGTTACGGTATTCCTTACTCTTACAGTGCTTAAGTTCTGTGATGTCCTGAATTATGAAAAATGGATTTTCCCGTTAATTGCGCTCGCTATTCTCTACTATGCAATAGGGTATTGGCTCAGACGAAATCAAAATACAAAAGGCTGGGACGAAACGCTTCTTTTCAGCGGACTTGGGCTTGGCGTGTTAACTTCGTTCGGCGCACTATTCCAGAGCGGCTTGGATGCGTCCATTCCCGTGGCGATCACGGCCACGCTGTTCGCAGCGGAAGCGTTCGCGTTACGCAACGTCTGGTGGGCATTACCCGCCAATGCGTTTTATCTGATGTCCTACTATATGATCCTCTTGGAACTAAATGTGGACGAGCCACAATATTACTCCGTCGGCGCGGCACTGCTCGGCATGGTGATGCATTTCCTGCTTACACGCGCAGGAAGCAAAACGGGCGCGTTCATTGCGGGCATCCTTTCACAGTTGGTCTTACTGGGCACAACCTATATTCAAATGGTATCTACGAACAGGCTGTCCTTCTTCTTCGTGCTGTTCGTGCAATCCATGGTCGTGCTGATCTATGGACTCATCCAGCGTTCGCGGAGTCTGGTGATCACGCCCATCGTATTTGCTGTGCTGGGAGTGATCACCGTCGTTTACAGCGCGCTCAAGGGACTCGGACCCGTCATCCTAATCGGCTCGACCGGTGTCCTTCTCTTGATAGCGGGGATTGTGGCGGTTCTCATGCGTGAAAGGATTACAAGGCTTGGTGAGCAATTGAGTGAGTGGAAGCCGTGATGTTTCAAGAATCGGCGCTGATCATTCACAGAGTAGAAAGGGAAAAGTATGAAGCAATCTCCCATTTCCAACCCGTTCGATGACGAAGAGGCATACACCCGCAATTTTCGTTTGGCCATTCTTGGATTCGGATTGCTTGTGTGTCTGGGTATCTCGGCACTGGGTTTCATGCGCTATCAAACCGAGTTCGTGTCCCTCTTTGACCGGTACTTCCCGACGCCCACCGTCACCCCCACTCCCGCGCCAACACTTACAGCAACACGCACCTCAACTCCCACAGCCACCTATACACCAACACCTAACCTGACTGCAACGGAGTCTGCTTTCATAATGACCAGTACCGCACTGGCCTTCCAGTCCACTGCCACCGATGTGGCGGAAAAATGGCAGGAGATCCTTTCGGAACCATTTGATAATAACAACAATAACTGGTATGTAGCCGCTCAAGAGGACGATGAGTATTCAAAATCCACATTTGAAATAAAGGATGGCAAATATCGCTTGAGTGTCCTGTCTCATCAAAGCTTCATACGATGGCTGCCCCTATCCACCAAAACAGTGGAGGATTTTTCTTTGACGATTGAGGCAAAGCTGGTTGAGTATTCCGACGCCAATGATTACGGGATCGCCTTTCGGGTGGACAGCGAAGGAAACTTTTACTATTTTGCAATCGATTCTGATAATCTGTATTCGCTGTATGAATTTCAGGGAGGTGAATGGACGACTCTCATTGATCGTACCGAAACCCCTCTGATTAAGAAAGAGGGACCAAATCGGCTCACGGTTGTCGCTCAGGGTGCTCACTTCATCCTGTTCATCAATGACCAATTTGTGGCTGACAAAGCTGATGATTCGATCAAGAAAGGTACGACGGCCCTGGCGATTGAGATCTTCCAGCCTGACCAGGAGGTGACTTATGAATTTGACAATATTGTGTTACGTACACCGTAAGCAAAGGTTCTAATCCCAAACAGCTTTTACCAATTCTGGCAGGATCTCCCCGTATTTGCCATGCAGGACAAAATTCGCCTTAGGCGTGAGCGGAGTTGGTTCAGCATTCACCTCGACAACGATCGCACCGC
>DASWEH010000624.1:0-6801 GCA_036394895.1 Anaerolineales bacterium | reverse complement strand
TACAGACCAGCCGTTTACGATTGCCAAGCACAAGTTCAGCGTTTGTGCCAACGTCAATCAACAGCCAATTTTCATCCTGCTTGTGTGGCTCTTCTGCAAGGATTACTGCACTTGTATCTGCGCCAACGAAAGATGCGATGGTTGGCAGGACATGGATATTTCCAGAGGAATTGATCTGCAATCCTAATTCGCGGGCTTTGACATCCACGGATTTATGAATTGCGGGCACGAACGGTGCGAGTCCCAAATCCTTTGGAGGCAGATTCAATACGAGATGGTGCATGGTGGAATTGCCGACTAGCACCATTTCCAGGATTTCTTCCAACTTTATGTCGCTGCGAGGGGTGATTTTCCCCGAAGCAATCTCCTCTTCGAGAGGCGCTTCCAGTTGATCAGGAGATTGCTTCGCAACTTGCGCTCGCAACGACATGTTCGCAGACCTTACCGCTTGCTTCAACAGTTTATTCAATGTTGCAATAACGGCTTTATGTAATTTCTCCAAGCCATCTTTGTGCTCAATGGCGTACTGAATGCGTGACATCACATCTTCGCCATACACAATTTGCGGATTCATCTCTGACTCAGCGGCGAGGATTTCACCAGTACGCAAATTGCAAAGATAGAGTGCCACTGTCGTCGAGCCGATGTCGACAGCCGCACCATAACTGTCTTCCACGTACCCAGCCTGGACTTCGATTACTTCCTTATCTTGCCATACAGAGACGGTCACATTCCATTTTGCCTCGCGCAACGTGGATGATAATGTCCGCAGGCATTGATAATCAATCGTCAGGTCGAACCAGCGCGGCAAGTTCTCTTCGCCGCGGCGGACGAGTCCCATCGCGGTTTCCAATCCTTTTGCGAGACGTTCCCAATCCGCAATAGGACGCTCCAGATTTGGCGGCGTCATCGAAACATAATATTTGCGAATAGATGGTTTGATCTCAATGGCACGCTCCCGCGCCGATTTGCGGACGATCTGCTTATTGCCACGGCTTTCTTCTGGCACATTGATCAGCACATCGCCCAATACTTTGCATTGGCACGACAGACGGACTTGTCCGATTTCCCAACCTTTGTCTTTTAATAATTTGGGTCGGCGCGTTAGATACGCCCGTTCTTCCACTCCAACAGGGGAGAGATGTTCACGCTTTGAGTCGATGTTGTATTTCTCAAAGCGACCTTCTTCTACCAACACCATACATTTTCCGCAGGTCGCGTTCTCCGCGCAAATGGATTCGATCTCCACGCCCAATTCGCGCGCCGCGGCGCGAACGGACATGCCTTCGTCCACTTGTCCGCGGCGACCTGAGGGTTGGAGAATCACCGTGTGTTTTTGAGTCATGTCGCGGAACTACCGTTTCGGCGGGGAATCTCTATTCTGGCGAACTCAGTTTCCAGTTCCGAAAGGAGCGCTTCGGCAATTTCTTCGGGGGAGCCGTCGCGTTCGATCCAATCCCCGCGTTTGTATTGGGCACTGTATTCGTCTGAGGACGTTAATCCGCTTGCCATTGCGTAAGCGTCAATCGCATTCTGAATTTTTTGTGAAAGTTGTTTCTTGATCGTACGACCATCGCCTTCGACGACGATGGAGGAGGGAATGTGCCTCCAGTAAAAGATTCGATACCGAGCCATGTAGAGTACACCTCGTAAAATTATATATAATTTATATGGGTAAGGATTGTACGTGATGTTTGTGTGGGGGTCAATGGAAAACAACCCTGCTTTTTCGGAGCTAGTGTAGAAACCGATCCCAATAAATAAGCCAGGCAGCGAATGCGGCAAAGAAGAGAAGAAGCAATCCTCCTATCCAGGTCCAGTGAAAATTTTTGGTATAGGTGCGGTCAGGATAAGCGCCGAAGCCGCGTGATTCAATGGCGAGAGCGGTGTTCTCTGCCTTACGAAGTCCGTTCACAATGACGGTGAACATGTACCTTTGCCACAATCGGAAGCGATGCCGGACAGGGGAGCGAAGGGCGCGCCCGCGGATGGCATGCGCGGCTTTGACGGCGTCCACTTCCTGTTGGACAATGGGCAGGAAGCGCAGGGCCAGAAAGATGGCAAAAGCAAAACGATAAGGCATGCCGATGCGCACGAACCCGGTCATGAGTTCACGAATATCCGTCGTCCAGATAAAAATGAAGGATGCCAGCACCATGATTGTGATGCGCAGAAAGAACTCTAGTCCCCTATCGAAACCCTGTTGACCTACAGTGATACCAGCTATCCTAATAAAGCTAGTGGATGGAGTTGTGAAGAGATTGACTACGAACAACAGTGTGCCCATGATCAGGATAATGGGCAGCGCACCCCAGATGGATTTGAACGGGATTCGCGCCAGTAGCAGAACGAGCAACAGGAATGCAAGCATGATGCCGCGCGCCGCATTATTATGCAGTTGGAAGGTGACCAGGATGACCAGGACGACCCAAAGCAGTTTACTCAACGCATCTGCCCGCGTGAAGAGCGAACCATTATCCACGTAGCGCAAGGAATGTTCGCTCATTGCATCGCTCCGATGAATTCATCCACGGTGTTTAGCCCATTGGGAACGATAATCCCGCGCGCCCGTAAGCCATCAACGAGTCGGCGCAAAGTGGTGGTGCGCAGAGATGCGAGCTCCAGCGTTTCCGGTGACTGGAACAAGCCATCTGGGCTGCCATCGAAAATCTTTTGTCCGTTGGCCATCACAATGGCGCGCTCGATATGTGAATCTACGAGACGCATATCGTGCGTGATCATCACGACCGTAATCCCCTCCTGCCTCAGGTTATTGATGAGGTTCATCAGGCTTTCCGTGAGACGACGATCCTGCCCATAGGTCGGTTCATCCACAATGAGAAGTTTGGCACTGCCTGCGATCAGCATGACTGCCACACCCAGCCTTCTTTTTGCACCCGCGCTCAACGAGAAAGGATGGCTGTCTGAAGTCTCAGTGATTTCCAGCCGCTCCAGCATTTCCTGCACGCGGGCTGCAACAATGTCCGGATCGTCAATGCCTTGTGCCAGAAGACTATATGCCAGTTCCTCGTGGACGGTATCGCACAAGAATTGATGTTCCGGGTTTTGAAAGACGAGCGCGATCTGCGTAGCAAGATCCTGCACTTTCCATTGCCTGGCTTTGCGCCCAAAAAGAGTCAGTTCGCCATCAGTTGGCTTGAGCAAGCCAACTAGTAATTTGCTGAGCGTGCTTTTCCCGGCGCCATTTTGACCAACGATGGCAACGATCTCACCCTGCCGAATCTCGAACGAAACCCCGCGCAGTGCTTTGAATTTATTGCCATACGTGAATTCGACATTTTGTGCGCAAATAAGTACATCACCTTTGCTTTCTGAGATTTCGGTTAACTTGGCACTCCTAAAGCGTGCAGTAGCAAACGCCTCAACCGCTTCCTCCACAGTGATGGGGATTTGTTTGAGAGGTGTACCCAGTGTTTTCAGGCGCAGCCCGATTTCGGTGGTCTCAGGAAGCCAGACCCCCAGCTCCAACATTTTTTCGCCGTATTCGGCAACCACGTCCCGCGGTGCGCCTTGTGCAAGGACATGCCCTTCCGCGAGCAGAATCATGTTATCTGCCTCAGCCATGAACTCATCCAGATCCTTGGTGACGAGCATAACCGCCCTGCCCTCCGCGCGCAGGCGCAAGATCAGCTCATGGACGGAATGGGTGGTGGCGGGGTCAAGGTTGGCAGTTGGCTCATCCAGGACGATCAGCGGAGTCTGCATCGCGATCACCGTCGCAAGTCCCAGCTTTTGAGTCTGACCACCGGATAAGGCCCAGACCAAATTATTTCTCAGATTTTGCATCCCGACATAATCAAGAGATTGTTCCACACTTTTCAAAATTTCAGCAGGTTCACGGCGAAGGTTCTCGGGTCCAAAGGCAACCTCATCCTCCACCTTGAGCGTAGCAAACATCCACTCAGGATCCTGAAAGAGCATGCCCGTGGATTTCGCCAGTTCCTGTACCGGGGTTTTGGAAACATCCTGCCCATCCACAATAACTGTGCCCGTCAATTCGCCTCCCAGGATTTGCGGGATGATGCCGTTGAGCAACATGCACAATGTGGACTTGCCCGAACCGGAAGGTCCGACCAGAAGCGTGAAAGAACCACGCCGCACGGTCAGATTAATATCTGACAGCGCAGGCGTGGTCTTTCCATAATGTTGATACGTAACCTGATCAAACTGGACGAGAGGTTTGTCAGTTGGGTCGTTGTGTCTCGTCACTACGAATCCAATTGCCTTAAGTCCGTCGTTCGCGCCGAGTGGCTCTTAGCAATCCTGTATTTTCGATGAGTTTGCCAAGCCAGTAGCCAAGCAGACCAGAGAAGACGAAACCAGAGATGAGATTGATGGGCACGGCAATCAGATAATCTGTGAGCGAGCTCCAACCATACAGAATATAGCTCCAGAGTGTGCCGAACTGGGAAGCGCCAGCTCCGGCAAGCGCGAAGGCCAGCCATCCAAATTTGCCATAATTGGCAAACCACATGACGATCTCTGCAGCCAGTCCCTGTGTGAAACCCCAGCCAAGGGTAGAAAGACCTGCCTGGTTGCCCAACAGTGCCTCCACCGCGGCTTCGATCACACCTACGATCAGCATGGCGCCAGATTTGCGCACGAGGAAGTACGCCAGCAGATATGCCCACATGAACGTGCCTTGCAGGGCCGCGCCATAGATCGGGCTGACACTATTGGCGGCATACCAAATATTTCCCATCCAAGTATTGACCACGCCGGCCAGCGCGCCCAAGACTGCCATGATGACTAAATCAGAAGTGGTGTAGTTGAAATTGAAACCACCTTTGGCTGTCGGCTCGGACCTGGCGGCTCTGAGGATCAGGCCAAGTACAGCGAGAACGACTAGGTTGATGATAAGGATGACAGGGATACTCATGGTTTACCTTCTCTCTTTTCTAACTGGATTTGGTTTTGTCAGGGCAATCACCCTGAAACGCTGTGAGGCTTCTACAGTTTTAAACCCATATCCTTTAATTCCGTTTTGATCTCTTCGTACATCTTCTGCCAGAAATCGAGCGGCTCAATTCTGCCCACATCATAGACTTGGTCAAAGGGCTTGCCGGGGTTACCGTTCTCGAGTGTAAAGACGTGCTCATATTTTGGTAACAGTTGCAAAACGAGCGCGTTCGCGTCCTTCAACGACATTTTCATGCGATGGGTCGCCAAAGCGACCTCTGCCATCAGCCGGGCTTCGAGTCCTGAACAATTGGGGAGGTTGCCATCTGCCGAGCCGCAGCCTTCAAGATGCCCTCCACTCACCGCGTTGACAATGGCATTGGCGGCCGTTTCGTAAAGCAGCTCCTTGGTCCCTGCGCCGGATTTCGGATAAATATCCGAAACGATGATCGTCGGTGCATGACGAGCAAAGACTTGCGCGGTAGCATTGATCACCCACAGCACCTCGCGCGTGGATGTGGCAACATAACGTACATGAATGGGGTGGAGGATATGATAATCTGCGAGACAGGTGAGGTTCGCGATCAAATACGAAGCCACATTGATGACTGCCGAACCGGGCGGTCCGCCACCCAGACCACCCACAATCACACACGGCAGAGAGGCATTGATCATGCCATACTCCAGCGAGTTGACCGCGCGTGCGATGTTGCGGTGATCCATTTTTAATTCATTCAGCATCGGCACGAGATGTGAATCGCACGGACGTAAATAATCGGGATGTGCCGCGGCGAGATCGCCCAATTCCGAAACGCTCGATTGCGCTGCCAACATGCCCATACCGGCGCGCCCGACGCGTTTGAGTCCCTGGCGCATGTATTGCAGTTCGCGGCGCGTCGAAACGATCTCAATCGGATTCCCCGTGCGGACTTCGCGTCCATCCACTTCAGTGAGTGTGCCGCAGGTTGCTAGGTCAATTAAAGGCTCCTGCATGTAGGAGATTACGTTGGCGAGGAACATCCGCTCAGGGACTGGCGTCCCGGGCGAACCGCCGAAGAATAACGGAGCCCGCTCATCGTCCAGGTGACGAGCGTATAACATGCGAGCGTCCTTGCCCTCGCCCATGATCACGGTCTGAGGCATGTTGCGGATGCCCTCGTCGATTTCATCCTGTGTGATTTGAATGATGAATTCCGTTGTGCGGCTGTAGGCGCCCACTTCCACAGCCAACTCATAGCCTGCATTCCAGATTGATTCCGAAAGGGACGCATCCTCGGTCACCAGATCGTTTTTATCCCACTCCAGTTTATATTTCTTGACCAGTCGTTTGGTGGTCATGGCGATCTTTTCCAGATCCCAGTTTTCCTCAGAGATATATGGACCGTTATGGGCGCGATCGAGAATATCAAGATAATTTAGCATGGAGACTCTCCAGAGGGGGATTTTCAGCAGACAAGGTATTCCGCGCAAGGATCATGCACGCATCTTTTCACGCGCCAGTTTCACCGCATCGGCAGCGTTCTTAGCAGTCCCATCCGCGCCGATGGCTTTCGCCCAATCGGCATTGACGGAGGCGCCACCCACCAGCACGATATATTTCTGGCGCAGGCCGCGTGCTTCGAGCAATTTGATGAAGTCCTTCATGAAGGGCATGGAGGTTGTCAGTAGTGCGGAAAGAGCGATAATGTGCGCTTCAATTTCTTCGGCTTTATCAATAATCGATTTGATCGGCACATCAACGCCCATATCGGTGACCTCGACCCCAGCTGCAGTCAACATGGAGGCAACGATGTTTTTACCGATGTCGTGAATGTCCGTTTGGATGGTTGCGGAAACAACTCTGCCTTTGACTCTGCCCTCACCCCCGGCATATTTTTCAAG
>DASWEH010000623.1:0-4116 GCA_036394895.1 Anaerolineales bacterium | reverse complement strand
CCCCCAATTTCTCCATTTGGACAACCATCGAAGAATGTTTGAATCCGCCCGTGATCTGGGAAAGGGAGAGAGGCTGGTTTACGACCGAACCATTCTCTGAGCATGAAACGTTTGAATTCCCCGAGGGGATCGGACCGATCGATGTTGTTAACGTCGAGCATGAGGAGGTGCTGCTCGTGCCGCGTTGGGTGGAGGCGAAGCGCGTCACATTCAAGTATGGACTCGGTGATCAGTTCATCGGTGTGCTGAAGACTCTCCACATGCTGGGATTGGATAACAAGGAAAAGATCAATGTGAAGGGTGTGCAGGTTGCACCGCGCGATGTAGTGGCTGCCTGCTTGCCTGATCCGGCCCATCTCGGTGAAAAGATGCATGGCAAGACCTGCGCCGGAACTTGGGTGAAGGGCTGGAAAGATGGAGCTCCACGTGAAGTGTATCTCTATCAGGTAGCAGATAACCAGGCATGCATGGAGAAGTGGGGTTGCCAAGCAGTCGTCGCGCAGACCGCGTTTAGCGCGGTGATCGCGATGGATTTGCTCAAGCAAGGTCAATGGAAAGGAGTGGGAGTGCTTGGCCCAGAGGCCTTTGAACCTAAGCCATTCATGGATAAGATGGCAGATTACGGCTTTCCATATGGGATAAGAGAAATGACTAAGGAGGAAGTCAAGCTCCTTTAGGAGTATCCATTGTCGGTTCGGAAAGAAGCGCGTGCAGGGATGCGGAATCCTCCGAGAAACACGTCTCTGTTGTCTATTTCGGAAAGGTCAGGTTGTTTTAAGGCTGACGCACTTGTATAATGGAACAATATCCAACGGAGGAGGAAGTCATGCCTTACGGTTATAACGGCAAAATTTTGCATGTAGATCTGACGAAAGGCGCGTTGACAATTGAAGAGCCTGAGGAGGCTTTTTACCGAAAGTATTTAGGGGGAAGTGCTATGGGAATGCACTACATCCTGCGCGATATGCCAAAGGGTGCAGATCCACTTGGGCCTGAAAATATATTGACACTGATCACGGGTGTGACCACAGGCGCGGCAATATCAGGTCAGAGCCGTATCAATGCGAATGCCAAATCACCGATCAGTGGCGGGATTGGTGATTCTCAGGGTGGTGGCTTTTTCCCGGCCGAATTGAAGTTCGCAGGCTTTGATGGAATTGTCATTAAGGGAAAATCACCAAAGCCTGTCTATCTTGCGATCGTGGAAGGCAAAGCAGAACTGCGTGATGCTGCACATTTGTTAGGCAAGAAAACTGGGGAAGTGGACGACATTCTCCACAAAGAGGTTGACCCAAAAGCTGAAATTCTGCAGCACGGACCTGCGGCTGAAAAAGGCGTGCTGTTCTCCTCGCTGGTATCCATGTCCAACCGAAATAATGGAAGGACGGGCATGGGACTTGTCATGGCTTCCAAGAATCTCAAAGCTGTGGTTGCACGGGGTAGGAAGAAGCCAGCCATTGCAGATCCAGCAGCATTAGCTGTGCTCAATAAAACAGGTCCAAAAATCTTGCCGGATAACCCGGATATGCCTGGCCTCGCCACAGAAGGCACTGCTACAGTGGTGTTATTCCAAAACACAATTGGTTCCTTACCAGCGCATAACTATAACGAAGGTCAGTTCGAGCGTTGTGAAGACATTAGCGGTTCGCGGATGGTAGAGACAATCCTCAAAGAGCGGGATACTTGCTTTGCCTGTGTTGTGAGGTGCAAGCGAGTGGTGGAAATCAAGGACGGTGGTTACAAGGCTGACCCAAAGTATGGGGGTCCCGAATATGAAACGCTAGGTACTTTTGGCTCGTATTGTGATATCGCTGATTTAGCGGCGATTGCGAAAGCAAATCAACTCTGCAACGAGTATGGTGTTGATACCATTGCCGCTGGCGCAACGATTGCTTTTGCCATGGAATGCTTTGAGAAAGGTGTTATCACCCTAGAGCAGACAAATGGTCTTGAACTGAAATTTGGAGACCCCGATGCAATGCTCAAAGCACTGGAAATGATGCTCAATGGCGAAGGCGAATTTGGAAAAACGCTTGGCATGGGCTCTCAACGCGCTGCCAAGATTTGGGGCAACGGCGCGGATGAATTCCTTATTACCGTCAAAGGTTCCGAAGCGCCTGCGCATATGCCGCAAGCCAAACGTTCGCTAAGCTTGATTTATGCGGTCAACCCATTTGGTGCAGATCACCAATCCAGCGAACACGATCCTTATTATGAAGATGGTGTTGCTGATCTTAACCTCAATCGTCTCAAGATGATCGGTCTTGGTGACCCTCAACCGGGTTATAGCCTTACTCCTGAAAAGGTTCGCTTTGCCTATCTCACTGAGATTTTTTATTCTATGCTTGACTCCGCTGAACTTTGCCAGTTCGTCTTCGGGCCTGCTTGGACGCTTTATGGTCCTGCAGAAACAGCCGAAATGATGCGTGCAGTTACCGGCTGGAATATCACAGTGGAAGAGTTAATGACCGTTGGTGAACGCCGCTTGAATCTCTTCCGCATCTTCAATGCACGTGAAGGACTTGACCGTAAGGATGATAAGCTGCCGAAAAAGTTTTTCAAACAATTGCAGGGAGCAGGTCCAACGGCGGGTATTGCTCTAACTCATGCGGAAGTGGAGTCCGCAATCGATGAGTATTACAAGCTGGCAGGTTGGACGAACAATGGTATTCCAACACCTGAAACAATGGAGCGCCTTGATATTGCTTGGGCGTTATAGTTTCAGGTTCTTGAAGGAGCGAATTTGTGGATTACAAACTTTTGATTGCCGGACAATGGGTTGAGGCGGGCCCATTGATGGAAGTAAAAAATAAGTATGATGGCAAAGTGATTGGGACTTTGCCAACCGCGCGCAAAGAAGATGTAGATGCGGCGATAGATGCGGCGGAGCGCGCCGAAGATATGATGGCGGACATGCCTGCTTACAGGCGCGCGGAAATCTTGCTGAAAACCGCTGCTCTATTGCGTGAACGTTCCGACGATCTGGCCAGGACGATTGCTGCCGAAGCAGGCAAGGCGCTCAAGTTCGCTCGTGCCGAAGTGGAGCGTGCCATTAGTACCTTTACAATTGCCGCGGAAGAATCCAAGCGTTTACATGGTGAAACTATCCCGTTGGATGCTGTTCCAGCAGGCGAAGGCTATTTCGGATTTTGGACACGACGTCCTGTAGGTGTGATCGCGGCGATCAGTCCATTTAATTTTCCGCTTAATCTGGTTGCCCATAAAGTAGCCCCTGCTCTTGCTTCAGGAAATACGCTCGTGCTGAAGCCTGCCTCGACGACTCCGCTTGCAGCGGTGAAGTTATGTCAGATCTTACAGGAGGCAGGCTTGCCCGCTGGCGCGATCAACCTTGTCATTGGTTCTGGCGGGACAGTGGGCGAATGGTTGGTCACCGATCCGCGGGTGGATAAGATTACTTTCACCGGCAGTCCTGATGTTGGCCGCCATATACTGTCTGTGGCAGGCATCAAGAAAGTCACGCTTGAACTGGGTAATACTTCTCCTGTTGTGGTTGCGCCCGATGCTGATCTTGACTTTGTCGCCCAGCGTTGTGCAGTGGGTGCGTACTACAACTCTGGGCAGGTCTGTATTTCGGTCCAGAGAATTTATAGTGAGAAGAATGTTTACGAACCATTCTCGGAAAAATTCGTCAAAGCTACCGAAGCGATGGTGGTGGGCGATCCGCTGGATGAACGCGTGGATGTGGGACCGATGATCGATTCCAAGGAGGTAGATCGGATCGAAGGTTGGGTGAGGGAAGCGCAGACTTCGGGTGCAAAAGTGTTGACCGGCGGCAAACGCGAAGGGACAGTCTATTATCCAACGGTCCTGGCTGATGTCGATGATGGTATGAAAGTGGTTGCAGAAGAAGCTTTTGCTCCGGTGGCATCCATTATTTCAAGCGATGATTTTGAAACCGCCTTAAAACAGGCCAATGATACAAAGTTTGGATTGCAAGTTGGTGTCTTTACCAATGACATCAACCGCGTGTTCAAAGCTGTCAAACGTTTGAACTTTGGTGGTGTCATTGTCAACGATACCCCGAACTTCCGCGCAGACCATATGCCTTACGGTGGCAATCGTCAAAGCGGATTGGGACGCGAGGGCGTCCGATTT
>DASWEH010000622.1:0-2837 GCA_036394895.1 Anaerolineales bacterium | reverse complement strand
AGCAGACGGCGTGGCGTGATTCTTTCTTTGAGCAACATCCATGCGAAGAGCAATACAAAAGCAGGCGTGGCGGATGTGACCAATGATCCATTCGCGGCGGTGGATAACTTCGTTCCTAAAAATTGCAGGCTAAGTGAAATTCCATAGCCTACAAAGCCAACGCCTAATACTTGCCAGATTTGTCTGCGCGAAATATTCGGAAAGCCACGGATGAAGAGGACGATCACGAGAGTGATTGCTCCCAGGAGAAGCCGAAGTGTTACTAATGAAAACGGAGGGATGATTTCCAATACAACTTTACTGACAACATACATGCCGCCCCAAATGGAGGCTGCACCGAGGCCGCAAAGAATACCCACAACTGTTCTGTTCATAAGGCGGGGATTATAACGGCTACAAGAGGAGTCCAAAGTCTCCAGACTTTGGAAATGCAACGACTGGAGTCGTTGGACTCCTTTTTACCAATCCTTGCTCTGCCTCAACTTCTTGATGTCCCCTTTTCGTTTTTTCTCTTTCAACCGCTCCTCTTTAGAAGCCGCAGTTGGTTTTGTCTTCTTGCGTGCCTTTGGCGCCACCAGTGATCGTCGCACCAACTCAACAAATCGTTGGATCGCATCTTCGCGGTTTTGTTCCTGGGTACGGAAGCGCTTGGCTTCGATCAATAATATGTCTTCGCTGGTGATCCGCTTGCCAGCCAAATGAATCAGGCGTGTCTTGACTTCTTCAGGCAATGTTGCCGCGTGGATATCAAAACGCAGCTGCACCGCGGTCGCCACCTTGTTGACGTTTTGTCCGCCGGGGCCCGAAGCGCGGATAAAGTCAATCTGTAATTCGCGTTCATCAATTTGGAGGGAAGGGGTGATTTCAAGCATAAGAAATACCCCTCTCCTTAGAGGAGAGGGGCAGGGGTGAAGTCGGAAGGGGGTCAAAACATCAATGCATTGACTTTGTCAATCATATTGGGAGCCGGCCGCAGGTCTGTTTCTACGAGGCGGTTGAGCGGTGTATCTACCAGATTGTAAATCTCCGTCAGGGACGGTTTGCCAGTTTCGATGTAGATCAATCCCGTAGCAAGCCAATTATTTTGTTCCGCCTCAGCAAGCACGCGCAGCGCTTCAAATCGATCCGTCGGGTTATAGTCTTTATCCAGATTTTTCAGAATAACAACTGAACCATCATGCAGACTTACCTCACGGATCTCGCCTTCTTTCATCTCTTCTTCCAGGATGATCTCATTGCGCGGCGCGATATAAGTGATATCATGCAGAGGCTCTTCATGATCCTTGCCCCAGGCATAAGAATGATAAGCATTCTCTTGATTATTGAACGTAACACAGGGGCTGATGATGTCAAGCACCGCGATGCCGTTATGCGACATGGCAGCTTTGATTAATTCCTTCACTTGCTTCGCGTTGCCAGCAAAGGAGCGCGCCACAAACGTCGCGTTGGAGGCAAGGGCTTCCATGCAAATATCAACCGGCATGTATTGATTGGCGCCCTGCTTCTTGAGAGAAAGTCCTTTCTCCGCTGTTGCAGAGAATTGACCTTTGGTGAGCCCGTAGACACCGTTGTTCTCGACAATGTACACCATATTCAGATTGCGCCGGACAACATGCTTGAATTGGCCCATGCCAATGCTGGCTGTATCGCCGTCGCCGGAGACAGCAACGCCCTTGAGGGTGATATCACCAAAAAGTGCGCCTGTGGCGATAGATGGCATGCGTCCGTGCAGGCTGTTAAAACCAAAGGAACGGTTTAGGAAGTACGTTGGACTTTTGCTCGAACAACCGATGCCACTGAATTTGATGACATTTTCAGGCACAATATTCAATTCATACAACGCGCTGACGATCTGGTTCGAGATCGAATTGTGTCCGCAGCCTTGGCATAGAGTGCTTGGGTTTCCGCGGTAATCATTTTTTGCAAGACCGGCAAGGTTTACGTTTGCAGCCGCGCCAGCCATAGGAAGAGGTTGAGTCATGGGGTAATAGTCCTTTCGCTTTATCTCTGCTCAGCAGGTTGTGCGTATTTTGCTAAAATGCCCTCACGTACCCACCTTGCGGAGGCAGGCATGCCATCTCCAAACGCCACGGACTTAAAGTGTATCGCCTGATCTGGGTACTCAATGGTAAGCAGTTGATTCAGTTGACCATCACGGTTCTGTTCCACAATGAAGATCTGATCATATTTGTTCACGAAATCAGTCACTTCCTGCGTGAAGGGTAGAGCTCGGACACGCAGAAAATCTGCACTGATACCCTGCTCCGTTTCAAGTTGATAGACAGCTTCAAGAATGGCAGCTTCCGTGGAGCCAAAACCGATCACGCCTACAGTCGCGCCAGATTTTGTGTATAGGATCGGGGCAGGCACATATTGGCGTGCGGTCTCATATTTCCGTTTGAGACGATCCATATTCTTGAGCCACACGGATGAATCTTCGGTGTAACGGGCATACTCATCATGACCAGTACCGCGCGTGAAATAGGAACTCATCGGATGCCGATTGCCAGGGAAGGTGCGGTAAGCAATCCCATCACCATCTTTATCGAGATAACGTCCCCAGTTGCCCTTGAGTTCTTCGAGGTCCTTTTCTGTGAGTACCTTGCCGCGCTGCATTGGCCTATCCGGGTATTGAAATGGTTTGCTCATCCATTGATTCATGCCCATGTCGAGATCGCTTAGTACAAACACAGGAGCCTGCAATTGTTCAGCGATGTCAAAGGCGCGCCAGCCGAACTCGAAACATTCATCTACGCTGCCGGGTAACAAAATGACCGATTGCGTATCCCCATGCCCCATGGAGTTGACGAACGTCAGATCAGCTTGGGAGGTACGAG
>DASWEH010000621.1:0-2245 GCA_036394895.1 Anaerolineales bacterium | reverse complement strand
GCGTAAACTTTTCTGGCTCTTTGTCGGTGCTGCCGGGTTTATCGCAGGGATGCAGCTGGCAACTCAGTTCTGGCAGGGACCGGAGATACTGGCAATCATCATTGGTTTGGTGGTTGGTGTAGTCTTTGCCTTGCTGGCGATCTTCCTGCAAAGCGTTGCAATAGGAGTGGCAGGTTTTCTCGCAGGCGGGTATATTCTCACTGTGCTGGCGGGCATGATTGGGTTAGACCAGGGAGCATTTTCCTGGATCATCTATCTCATCGGCGGTATCATCGGTGTGCTGCTGGTTATTTTCCTCTTTGATTGGGCGATCATTACATTATCGTCCTTGGCTGGCGCGTCACTGATCACTCAAGCGCTTGTTCTTCCAAGTGGAATTGGCGGAGTAATATTTCTTGCCCTTGTGATCGTCGGTGTCGTAATTCAGGGGTCTACGATGCAGCGTGAAAGAGTAGTAGTCGTCGATTAATCATATAAAATTTACTTCAGGGATTCATTACCAGGCGCACGTGCGTTGCACTTTTCCATTAGGTTAAAATCAATTAATCATATCCAATTGAAGCAAAAAAGAATCCATCCAGGGAAGGTACGACGCACTCATGATGCCCACGCAACAAATCTATTGGCACACAACAGTCAAAATGCCTGACGATTCAAAACTGACTCCCCTCCCCGAAAGAGTGGAGGTTGCCGTTATCGGAGGAGGATATACAGGGTTGAGTTCCGCGCGCACGCTCGCAAAACAGGGCGTCAAAGTTGCGGTGCTTGAAGCAAACACAATCGGCTGGGGCGCGAGTTCACGTAATGGCGGGATGGTGCTGACCGGTCTCAAACTTGGAATGCAGTCCGTGATGAAAAAATACGGGCGGGACATTGCAAAACGACTGTTCCAATGCTCTCTTGCATCGATCGATACCGTGGAACAGATCGTCAAAGAAGAAAACATAGATTGCGGCTTTCAACGGTATGGTCATCTACTGATGGCAAACAAGCCCAAACATTATGATGCGCTCAAAAAAGAAATTGAATTCATGGGAAAGGAATTCAACCACAGGTTGCATCTTCTCTCCAAGGATGAGCAGCATGCCGAGATTGGCTCAGATATTTATTACGGCGCGTTGGTGGATGAATGCAGCGGCGGGCTTAACCCCGCGCAATATGTTTCAGGTCTCGCCCTCGCGGCAGAAAAGGCTGGGGCAACGCTCCATGCGCGGGCACGTGTGAAAAAGCTGGAGCGTAGAGCGAATCGCTTTGTCCTCGAAACAGAAAGAGGCTCATTAAGCGCCGAATCCGTTTTGGTGGCGACATCCGGTTATACCGGCAATGTCACCAGGAAATTACAGAAGAAAGTTATTCCCATTGGATCATTCATCATCGCCACGGAAAGATTACCTGATGAACTCACGAAGCAGTTGATTCCCAACGGTCGTATGATTTTTGATTCGATGCATTATTTGAACTATTTTCGTCTGTGGGAGGACCGAATGATCTTCGGCGGACGGGCCGCGTTCTTTCCCGAGACATCGAAAACGATTCAGCGAAGCGCTGAGATTTTGCGAAAAGAAATGATCGACGTGTATCCGCAGCTAAAAGATGTAAAGATCGAATATGTCTGGGGTGGGACGCTGGACTTTGCCTTTGACATGATGACGCATGCTGGAGAAATAGATGGGATTTATTATTCGCTCGGCTACGCGGGGCATGGCGTGGCGATGGCAACCTATTTGGGCATGACGGTTGCCGAAGCAATGATGCAGGGCAATATCAAGGAACACCCTTTTGCTTCGTTCTCCTTCCCCAGCGCGCCGCTGCGATTGTATAACGGCTTTCCCTGGTTCCTGCCCTTTGCGGGCGCGTGGCACAAGATATTGGATTGGATCGAATAAAGACTTAAGCTGCGGACCACTGCAGATGATGCAGCAAGCGTATCCAAGTGCAACGTAAAATAAACGGACACAGAAGATAAAGCGGAGTAAAATTGCTTACCGCGCGTCTCATAATTTACCAAACGTTTGGACGAAGTGTAGGCTGGATTTTCAAACGTTGGTTTAGATACGCATGCTGAGCATGCGTGCGGCACTCTGTAGTTCATTTCACTCTGGAGGAGAGTATTATGGCTAAGAACAACGAACAAAATATGGATGGTGAGGTTTATTATCCATCCGATGAAGTAGTTGCACAGGCAATCCTGAAAGATTGGGATGCCACTGCCGCAACTGCTCTAAAGGATCCACAGGGATTTTGG